>DASVZI010000197.1:0-30027 GCA_036391735.1 Rhodocyclaceae bacterium | reverse complement strand
GGTCTGTCCCCGATTTCCCCGATTTCCAGCATAGCGGCCACGCATCAACGACGGGCTGGTGGGGTGCCCTGCTGCGCGCAGGTAAAGGAGGAGGCGGACGCCTTATCGCTCTTGTCCGCCGGAGGACACGGAGCGCAGCAGGGCACCCCATCGGCCGGAAGGCACAACGCCTTCACTTGGATTCACCCTCGACAACCCGTGCAACGTAGGTCGTCCGCGGCCGCGTATTCAATTCCCCCAGCATCGCGTAATCCAGCGGCGAATCCTTCGCCGCATTCACCCGGCTCCCCGGCGTATTCAGATCCCCGAACACGATCGCCCGCGTCGGACAGGCCGCCTCGCAGGCGGTAACCACCTCGCCATCCGCGATGCGCCTTCCCGCCTCCTCCGCCGCGATGCGCGCGCGGGTGATGCGCTGCAGGCAGTAGTTGCACTTCTCCATCACCCCGCGCCGGCGCACCGTCACCTCGGGGTTCTGCAATGCCTTGAGCGACTCGACCTCGGTGTTGGAATACTGGAGGAAGTTGAAGCGGCGGACCTTGTAGGGGCAGTTGTTGGAGCAGTAGCGCGTGCCGATGCAGCGGTTGTAGACCTGCACGTTGATGCCCTCGCTGTCGTGCACGGTGGCGCCGACCGGGCAGACCGCCTCGCAGGGCGCGTTCTCGCATTGCATGCAGGGCACCGGCTGGAACTGCATCGGGCCCTCGGGTCGCGCGTCGTCGAACCAGCGGTCGATGCGGATCCAGTGCATGGCGCGGCCGCGGCCCACCTCCTCCTTGCCCACGACCGGAATGTTGTTCTCCGCCTGGCAGGCGACGGTGCAGGCGCCGCAGCCGATGCAGGCGTTGAGGTCGATTGACATGGCCCAGGCGTACACCGGATAGTCGTAATCGGGATAGAGCGATTCGGCCGGCGCTTTGCGCTCCACGGGTTCGCGGCGGCCAGCCGCATCGACGGAAACCCGCCGCGCCAGCGGCCGTCCTTCCATCGACGTCTCCGGCTGCCGCTGCACCAACGCGTGCCCCTCTCCGGTACGCCTGAGGCTTCCCGGCGCGGCGAATCCGGCGCTCTTCACGCGGTAGGCGTCGAAGCCGATGCCGTTGCCCACGCGCCCGGCCGCCGTGCGGCCGTAGCCGAGCGGCAGTGCCACGGTGCCCTCGGCCTGGCCCGGCAGCAGCCATACCGGCGCGAGGACGCTGCGCCCGCCCACAGCGATCTCGGCGACGTCGCCATTGCCCACGCCCAGCGAGCGCGCCGTAGCGGGCGCGAGCAGCGCGGCGTTGTCCCAGACGATGGACGTCAGGGGCCGAGGCAGTTCCTGCAGCCAAGCATTGTTGGCATGGCTGCCGTCGCCTGCGGAAGGATCAGGAGTGAACACCACGGTCAGCGGCGCCTCCTCCCATTCGGGTGGGGCGATGCTGCGCGTCGCGCGCAGCGCGAGCGGCGCGGCAGCCGAGCCCGCCACGACGCCCTCGCGCAGCGCCCGCCGCCAGGCGGCCTCCTCCGCCTCTCCGCCGCGTGGCGCGTGCATTCCCAGCGCCTGCCGCACGGCGTCGTAGTCGGAGACCGGCGCACCTGCATCCAGCATCGCCAGGATGGCGCGCGGCGAGCGGCCGCCGTAGAGCGGCTGCATCGTCGGCTGCACGACGCTCAGCGTGCCGTCGAAGGCGCGCCCGTCGCCCCAGTACTCGAGTTCGTGCGCGAGCGGCAGGTGCCAGGCGGCGAGCAGCGCCGTCTCGTCGCGATAGAGTCCCGCGTGCACGACATGCCGGACGGCGGCCATGGCATCGGCGAACCCGGCATCGGCCGGCGCGTCGTAGGCCGGATTGCCGCCGAGGATCAGCAGCGTGTCCACCCGGCCGGCGCGCATGTCTTCGCAGAGCCCGGCGAGCGACTCGACATGCGGCTGCGGCTCGAACTCGACCGGCGCGATCACGTCCGCGGTGCGTCCGGCATTGCCGAGGACCTCGTTCATCCGGTGCGCGAGAGCCCGGGTGGCAGGAGAAAGACAGCGCCCGGTCAGGACGAGGCCGGCGCCGCGGTGGCGCCGCAACTCGTCGGCAACTCCGCTTTCCCATGCGTCGCCGGGCGGAGCCGCGCCGCCGGCGATGCCCAGGGCGGCGGCGACCCGCCACAGCAGCCGCTCGGCGGCCGCGGGCGCCAGGGAAATCCGCCGGTCGGCATTGGCGCCGGTCAGCGTCGCAGCCACGTCGACGACGTGGAGACGGCTCGGCCGATCCGTCCGGCGGCGCAACTGCGCGAACTGCCGCGCATGCGCCGCCCGGGCAGGTCCCTCGCCGAGCGGATCGGCGCCGACGCAGAGCACCACCTCGGCGCGGTCAAGTCGCGCAACGAGGTCGAGCGGGCGGCCGAAGGCCAGGCGCGCGGCCTCCCGTCCGCCGTCGTCGTGCAGCGGTTCGTAGCAATGCCGCCGCGCCGCGGGAAACCTGCGCTGCAGCGATCGCCACTGGGCGATCAGGGTCGGCGAGGTCATGCTTCCGGTCAGCACGCGCAGCCCGGCGCCACCTCGTGCGGCGAGCGCCGCCGCGCGTTCGGCCAGGAAGCTGCGCGCGGCTTCCCAGGTGGCGATCTGGCCGTCGCGCCACGGGGTGTTCGAGCGATCCGGATCCCACACGTCGAGCACTGCCGCCTGCATGAAGGGATCGCTGCCGCCGAGGCTGGCGGGATGCGCGGGGTTGCCCTCGATCTTCGTCGGCCGGCCCATGTTGCATTCGACCAGAACTCCCAGGCCATAACCCTGTCGCAGCAAGGTGCTGGCGTAGAAGGCAGGCTGGCCGGGCACCAGGTCCCGGGGCGATTTCACGTAGGGATGAATCTCCTCGCGCGGCGGCCCGCAGGCGGCGCCTGCGAGCGCGAGCGAGGCGCCCATCCATTGCAGGAAGCGCCGCCGCCCGGGATCCGGCGCGGGATGCAACGGAATGATCTTGCGGCCGGTCATCGGTGGCAGGTCGAGCAATCGGTGAGGCGTCGGCGGTCGGCGATGCGGAGACGGCGCATCAGGTCTTGCTGCCGATGGAGGTCGACGGTGTGGTTGCGCGCCGCGGAGAACACTTCGCCGGCCGGATGCAGGTGCGGCGCCGGGTTGCGGTGGCAGTCGAGGCACCACTGCATCTCGAGCGGGGCCACGCGCCAGGTGAGCGGCATCTGGTCGACCGGTCCGTGGCACTCGCCGCAGGAGACGCCTTTGTGAACGTGGATGCTGTGATCGAAATAGACGAAATCGGGAAGGTCATGGACGCGCTGCCAGGCGAGCGAGCGGCCCGAGGCGAGGCTGTCGTGCAGCGGCGCCAGCATCGGCGCGCCGCGGAACAGTTGCGCGTGGCAATTGAGGCAGGTCGATGTGGCGGGCAGGCCGGCCGTGCGGGATGTCTCGACGGCGGCGTGGCAGTAGCGGCAATCGATGGCGTCGTCGCCGGCGTGATGCTTGTGGCTGAACGGTATCGGCTGCGCCACGGCGGCGCCCCGGGCATGCGGCATGGCTTCGCTCCATCGGAAGGCGAATACGGCGGCGGCGGCGAGCAGCGGAACGCCGACCAGGGCGAGTTTCGTCAGCAGCAGCGCGCGCGGGGTGAACACTTGCATGGCGGAGGACCCGTATCGCGGCCGCAGCGGGCCGGTCATCGTCCCCGCCTATGCTCGCCGTGCCGGATGTCGACGCCGCGAACGGCGCTGGGCCGTTCGACTTCGGGAATGCGGTCGGCCCCACTTACCGCCTTTCCGGTATTGCGTATACGCACTAGCGGGTATTTCGGCGGGGAGATACCCCCACTAGCATCTATTTGCCACGCCGGCCCTGGTGGCTACTGACAACGGAGGCATCATGGATGCACAAACGCACGGCGAGAAGCGCAAGACGCGCCCCGCCCGTCCCTCGGGCCGGGAAGCCGCCATCGAGGAGCTTGCCTTCGAAGGAAAGGCGCTGTCCGACGTACAGTTGCTGCTGGTGGAACTCCAACTGCAGAACCAGGAACTGCGGGCAGCGCGCGACCAGGCCGAACTGGCGCTGGCCCGCTTCACCGACCTCTACGACTCGGCCCCTGTCGGCTACCTGAGCCTGCGCCGCGACGGCTCGATCCGCGACGTAAACCTGACCGGCGCCCGGCTGCTCGGCATGTCGCGCGCCAAGCTGCGCAACGCGCATTTCGCCGGCTTCGTGCATGGCGACGACCAGCCGGCGCTGGTGCACTTCGCCAGGCAGGTGTTCGGCGAACGCGCCCGGGGCCGCTGCGAATTGACCCTGCTGCCGGCCGAAGACCGGCCGCCGCTGGTCGCACATCTGGAGGCGAGGTGCGACGACACGGGGCTCGAATGCCGGATCACCATTACCGACATCACGGAGCGCCGGCGCGCCGAGGATGAGCGGCGCCGCGCGGAGCAGGAGTTGCGGGCCGCCAAGGTGGAAGCGGAGCGCGCCAATGCCGCAAAATCGCGCTTCCTCGCCGCTGCCAGCCACGACTTGCGGCAGCCGCTGTCGGCGCTGTCGCTCTACGCCGGCACCCTGGAAGACGCACTGCCGGCCGAAGAGCGCGGACTGGCGCGCAACATGAAGCGCTGCGTGGCCGGGCTGAACGAATTGCTGTCGGACCTGCTGGACCTCTCCAAGCTCGAGGCCGGCGTCATGAAGCCGACGATCTGCAACTTCCCGCTCGACTCGGTGCTCGGCAAGGTGCTCGCATCGCTGGAGCCGAAGGCGCGGCGCAAGCACCTGGCGCTGCGCTATCGCTACTTCGGCCGGTTCTGCCGCACCGACCCCGTGATGTTCCGGCGCATCGTCGGCAACCTGGTGTCGAACGCCGTGCGCTACACCGAGCGCGGCGGGGTCCTGATCGGCGTGCGCCGGCGCCAGGGCAAGACATGGCTCGAAGTCTGGGATACCGGCATCGGCATCCCCGCCGACAAGACCGCCGAGGTCTTCGAAGAATTCACGCGGATCGATCGTCCCGGGCATGATGACCGCGAGCCGGGCGCCGGCCTCGGTCTCGCCATCGTGGCCAAGGAAGCGGCGCTGCTGGGGCTCGAACTGCGGGTGCGCTCGGTCGTCGGCAAGGGCTCGATGTTCGCCGTCGAACTGCCGCCGGGCGAAGCCGTCCCGGCTGTCCCTGCGCACATCGAACGCCAGCGTCCGCTGTGCATCGCCGTGGTGGAGCGCAATGCCGAAGTGGCGCGGGCCCTGTCCTACGCGCTGCTGGCCCGGGGTCACCAGCCCATCGTCGCGAACTCGCGACAAGCGATTATGGCGAGCCTGGGCGACCGCGCCCCCGACATCGTCGTCTGCGAATACCGGCTCGGCGGCACGGAGACCGGCTACGACGTCATCGCCGCCTTGCGCACCGCCTTCGGGGCCGCGCTGCCCGCGATGCTGATTACCGGCGACACCGATCCGGCGCTGATGCGCCGCATGGCGAAGACCGGCATCGCCGTGCAGCACAAGCCGCTCAACACCGAGAGTTTCTGCAACCTGCTGGCCGAACTCACCGATCGGCGCAGCGGGGCGCGCTGAGCGCCCCGCCTGCGGCTACTTCCCTTGGAGGTACCAGTAGGTCCGGATGCGGTTGGTGGGAACGGAGATCGGAGGCTTCTGGCCGCCGAGCGCCGAGCCCGCGTCGGGACCCGTCGCGTCCGGATTGCCGCCGCCGATCAGGAACGGCACCTGCAAGGTTCCGGTCGGCGTGCTGATGTTCACGATGCCCGATACCGGCGACGGCGGCAGGCCGCCGCCTTGGAACACCGTGAAGGTCGCCGCGCCGGTGAAGGGCTGCACGCGGTAGCCGCGCGCCTCGCCGAGGTTCGAGACGCATGAATTGGCCGCCGGCGGCGTCGGCTTGTTGGTGCCGAAGTACACATAGCCCGCTGTGACCAGCGGCGCATTCACCACCTTCTCGCCGGACGCCAGCGAAAGGAAGTAGCCGTTGCCGCTGCCGTCGTACGGCGTGCTGGTGGCGTCGAACAGGCTGCCCGTCGTGATCGCCGTCATGCCCGCCGAGTTGTTGCCGACGAAGCTGTCCTTGAGCATGAACAGCTTGTCGCTGCTGGTCGTCTTGAGCGGATGCTCCCGATCGCCCGAACCGATGATGACGGCGTAGTAGCTCGGCGTGGCAATGACTTCCGGCGGGAAGAAGAACTTCCGCTGCGTGGAGGACGGCGGAATGGCGCATGGGCCCGAGTCGCAACCGAGCGCCGCGAGCTTGTTGACCTGCCACTTGTCCGGCGTGGCGTCCCCGTTCGGCTCCAGATCCACGCGCCAGACGTTGCCACCGGTGTCCCCGACGTAGAAGCGGTCGATGTAGCCGTCGGAATTGGTGTCGAGCAGCGTGATGTCGGAGGGAATGGCGTAATTCATGCCAGCCACCAGGCAATAGCCCTGCGAAGCGGTGCCGCCGCAGAAAGTGCCGCCCGCGCTCTGCGGCGTCGCGCTCCAGATCACCGCGCCGGTCGCCGCATCCACCACGAAGATGCCGCGTCCCATCACATCGGCTGCCGACGGCGGGTCGGTATCCTCGCCGGGATCGTAGCCGGCGCCGAAGATCAACACCGGATTGGCGTAGCCCCGGATGCGGGCCACCTTCGGCAGCGACCAGGTCTCGCCCAATTCCGACATGCCGGTCGAACTCGGCGTCGCCCGCCACACGAAGCTCGGCGCCGTCGGATTCGTCACGTCGAGCGCGTAGATGAGCGCTCCGCCGCGCCGCATCGTCAAGTAGATGCGCGCAGCCACGGTGCTGCCGCTGGTGTCCATCAGCTGGTACACGCCGGTCGGCCCGTCGATGAAGTAATCCTTGGTGGCCGGCGTCGGCAGGATGCCCGATGGCGTCGAAGGCAGCAGCAGCTGCGGGCTGTTGGTGCGCAGGCGGTTGAAGCGATCGAAGAACTCGCTCGGGATGAAGCCCCACAACTCCTGTCCGGCCGTCGTGCTCGCGGCCGGCTGGTTGCCGTCGATGGCGTGGAAAGCGCCGCCGTTGTCGCCGTAGAACACCACCACGCCGGTCGTACCGCCGTAGTTGATGACCGCCGGACGCGAATGCAGCACGTCGCCATGGATCGAGGGGCGTACCGTGACCGCCGGCGACGGACAGTTGCCGGTGCCCGCAACGGTCCCCGGCGGGCAAAGGCTGGGCTCGTCGCCGAAGTTGTCCTGACCGCGGATCCAGTTGACCAGGGTGGCCGCCTGCGCGCTCGTCAGCGTCGTTCCCGTCGTCGACGCGGTGATGCTTCCGGTGGCCGGCGTAACGGGGCTGAGCGTCAGCGGCCCATAGGTGAAGCTGGTGCAGGGACTGCCGCCGACGCAGGTGATGTTGAACGTGCCGACATAGGCGCCCTCGTGGGCGGCCAGCGAGGTCCCGCTGGCCGGACCGATGTTGACGGAGTCGCCGGTGTTGAACGTTCCGCCGGTCACGCTAGCCGTCGCCGTGGTCCCCGAGCGGGTCAGGCTGCTCACCGGCAGGATGCCGGCCGGCACGGCAACCGTGCCGAACGCGGTCGGGGCCGTGGGGGCCGTCGAAATGGTGTAGGTGACCGTGGTGCCGCAGGGGGTGCTGCCGCAGGAGATCGCCACGCCGGTGACGGCGTAGCCGGTCTCGTTGGCGGGCGGAGCCGTGCTCGCGACGTTGACGAGATCACCCGGGCCGAACATGTTCGCCGCTACGGTGGCGGTCACGGTCGCCGTGCCTACCGCCGTCTCGTTGCGCGTCAGGCCGGTGATGGCGACCGCGGTCCCCGATGTCGCCGCCTTGAAGCTGCTCGAGACGACAGGCGTCGGGCAGCCGCCCGTGTTGTAGGTGAACTGGGCGGTCGTCGCGCTCGCGATGTTGAAGCTGCCATTGGCGTTCTTGCTGGCCGGTGTTGCCGTGTCGCCGCTGATGGTGACGAGATCGCCCGCCCGGAAGTTGTTGGCTGCGGTGACGGTGGCGATCTTGCTCGAGCTGTTGCACGAGTAGGCCGTGATGGTGCTCGACTGCGGATTGGACAGGCTCATCGTCCAGGTGCCCACCGGACTCGGGGTCGGGTTGACCGCCACGCCGCCCGTCGAGCTGCCGCCGGAACCGGTGACCGGCAAAGTGAAGCTGTTGCCCGAGACTGTCGCGACCTGCGTCAGGTCGTAGTTCTCGGGTGCCGCGCTGGCGATGGTGACGGTCGCGCCGGTCGCGAATGTCAGCAGCGAGGCGGTGCCCGTGACCGGAGCCGTGCGGTTGGCCCCCGCCGCGGCGCGGCTGAGGCCGGTCAGCACCGTGGCCAGCCCTGACGCCGGCATCGCCTGGTAGCCGCCCACGCCGCCCGTGGTGGCGACCGTGGCCGGCGTCGGAGGATACTCGGCGATGGTATAGGTGAAGCTGTTGCTCCCCGTTACGGTGATCGTCACCGTTCCGTTGTAATCGTTCGGGCTCGCCCCCTGGATGGTCAACTGCTGGCCGCTGGCCAAGCCGTGCGCGCCGCTGGTCGTCGCCGTCGCGGTCGTGCCGCTGCGGGTCAGCGTCATCACATTGAGGTTGACGCCGGTCCCGAAATCGGAGGCCGCAATGCTGACGTTGGCGGGCGAGACGGCGTTGGCGGCGTTGGTCAGAGCCGCCACGCAGCCGCTGCCGCTGGGGCAATAGGTGTAAAGCTTGCGCGGGTTGTTCGCCGTTCCGGCGGTCGCCGTATAGTCGGCGGTCAGGGTCGCCAGCCTCAATTGCTGCCCGGCGCCCCCCTTCTCGACCCACTGGCCATCGGGAATGTCGTGGCCCAGGCCGGGATTGGACGGCGCATTGACGAGGGTGATGTCGTTGGCCCAGAAGCCGACGGCGGGGTCGCGCGGACAGGTGTTCACCAGGGCCACCTGGGTGCCCGAAAGGCCAAGGCCGAGGGTCGAATTGAGGGTCGCCGGACTGGCCGCGCATGACCAGTAGCTGACCGCGCCCGGCGCCAGGAAGCCGGTCCCCGAGGAGGACAGGGCCTGGGCGCCGACGCTGTCGCCGAGGGTGAGCGTTTGGTTGGGGGGAGACCCGACCAGCAGGAAGGAGTATTGCTTGAGGTTGCCGGCCCAGCGCGGGTAGCCGTTCGGGTCGGGCCTGAACATGCCCATGTAGATCTGGTTGAGGTAGGTGCCCTGCGCATTCACGCTGACCGGCAGGCTCGACGAGGCGAACACGCTATTGACCGCCTGCACCTCGTTGAGGATGTTCATGATGGCGCTGCGCAGGTCGTCGGCGGCGCTGACCGCGTAGTACTTGCCGCCGCCGTAGTCGGCGGAGTTCTTCAGCAGCGCCGGATACTGCGGCTTGCAGCTCGCGTTGTCGAGCACGCCGACGGTGTAGGTGATGATGTTCTGCGAGGTGGACGCGCCCGTCTGGTACATGTAGCGTGCCCATTCGTCCATCCAGTTGCCCGACCACGCCGAATAGTCGGCGTTGCTGCAGTTCGTCTGGCCCGCGACGTTCGTTGCGCTGCAGATGGTCACGCCGCAGGTGGTCGGATAGGCGGTCGAAGCGAAGCTGACGCCGTTGGCGAGCTGCGCCAGCTGAGCGGCAGTGGCGGCGACCTGGGTGGCGCCGAGGCCGGTCTCCGGCCCGGTTTGGCTGTCGGGCGGATCGCCCGGGGTGCCGCTGACGTTGAAGGCGTTGCCGATGAAGATGATGAAGTTCTTCTGGCACCCCGCGGTGCGCAGCGCCGTCGCGTAATTGGTGCCCGAGAGGCCGGTCTTGCCGTTGTAGTACGCCCAGGCTTCCTGCATCAGGCTCGCCGTCGCCTCGGCATTGGTCTTGACGTTGAACTGGGTTGCCGAATTGCTGCCGCTGTTGACCCAACTCTTGATGAAGTTGATGAGGTCCGTCTTGCCGGCGGCGTTCATGAGACGCAGCGGCTTGACCAGGCAGCCACCCGCCGACCCGATGCACTGTCCGACGTCTGCAGCGGCGCCCAGCGTGAAGTTGTTCGCGTTGTAGACCATCAGCCCGACGTTTACGGCGCCGGTATCCGGCAAGGCGGCGATGGCATTGACCAGCGCGCATTGCTCGATGCCGCCCGCGGTTCCGTTGAGCGAGGGCGCGCCGCTGCCGGCGTAGGTTCCGCCGCCGTAGGTGCAGCCGGCCGCGCTGGCCGAGAAGTTGGCCGCAGTGTCCATGAGAAAGAGGACGTTGGGGACGCCGGCCGAGGTGTTGTTGCTGTAGATGTCGATGTCTTCGGCGTGGCAGGGCAGGATGGTGCCGAGCAGGGCGGTCCAGAGACCGACGGCAGCGAGGCGCGTCGCGTTCATGATGGATCTCCAGTCATGGGCAGGCGGTACCGGCGGGAACGCGCAGGGCGACGCCCTGATGCGTGACCGCGGTGGCACCGCTGTTGTTGTCGGTCACCCGGGCTTCCACGTCCCACTGCTGCGCATAGCACCAGGACTGGCCGGCGGCGGGCGTGACGGCGCCTTGCACCATCAGCCCGGTGTTCTGCGCCGTGCTGCTGCTGATGCAGGGGGCGTCGGCGGGATTGGTTGGATCGAGGCTGGCATTGGTCAGGGGCAACGAGGCCGTGCAGGCCTGCGCGGGCACGGTGACCGTGTAGTTGCTGTTGCCGATGGTCACGGGGATGGTCTGGGCCACCGGGTTCGCCGTGAAGTTGGTACTGATGACCTGTTCGGTCGCCTGCTGCGCGGCGGCGGCCACCTCCTCGTGCACCTGGCTGTTGCCGGCGATGCGCAGGTTGATGTTGCCCGCCCGGATGGCCGAGATCACCAGCAGCGTCAGCACGACCAGCATGACCAGGCCGACCACCAGGGTGGCGCCGCTCTGTCTGCTTCGGGAAAGGATCATCGTTCCCTCCTTCCGCTTGGATTCACCACCCGCACCAGCTGGCTGTACACGTGGCGCTTGTAGTGATCGTTCGCTGCCGCCACCGTGCGGGACCCGAGGGTGTATGTCTTGGTGTCGGTGTAGGACATGGTCTGGTCGGTGTTGCGCGCCAGCACGCTGACGCGCACCGCCATGACGTCTCCCCACTTGCTGCTCGTCGCCGGCACGGGCGTATAGGTGGCGATCGAAGTCGGGTCGGTGGCGTAGACGTGCGGCGAGCCGTCGTTGCCGGTGTCCACGCCGTAGTCGAACTGGATGTCCTGTATGCCCTCCACCAGCGGACGGACGGTCGACGCCCCATTCACGAACTCCACGACCTTGAGGGTCGGCGTGGTGTCCGTGCCGCACTGGTTGCAGCTGGCGACGTAGTAGATGCGCACGACATAGGGGAAGATGGGCGCCGGCGTGGCGCAGTCCTTCAGCGTCATGGTGAAGCCGCTGGTCCCCAGCACGAACGGCGCCGTCGCGGTATTGCAGTTCGACACCTGCAGGTAGGTCGTTCCCGCGACCGCGGACGTCGCCGCCAGGGGCGTCGTTGCGGCCCGCCGTACCACGATCACCGGGGTGTTCGGCTGATAGTTGGCCAGGCAGGACACCGGGGCGGTCGCTGCACCGGCATAGCCGTAGATCGGCACAGGCACCGTCGGCGCCGTCGTCGAGTTGTTGATCCAGCCGAAATTGCCCGCGGTGCCGAGGTCGGCGGTGTGGTCCGTCGTGCTGCACGGATCGGCGGCGGCATCGGTGTTCTGGTTCAGGACCGTGAACGTCGTCGTGTTGGCGGGCGGCCAGAAGCTGCCGTAGAAGCCCGCATGCTCGATGTCGTCCGCCAGCAGCTCGATGGCGTAGCGGCCGTTCTCGATCTGCCGGCTCGACTTGTCCAGTTCGTTGCGGTTGCCGCTCTGCCAGACGATCAGTGCAGTGACGCCTGCCATCAGGAAGAGGCCGATGGTCAGCGAGATCATGAGTTCCACCAGCGAGAAACCGTGCTGGCGGGAGGCGGCCACGCCGCGGCTCGGTATCGGACGGCGGTTCATGGCGCGCTCAGGTTGGCGAATTGGACGGGCATGCTGACCACCCGCCGCATGCTTTCGTTGCCGTACAGGCCCTGTCCGCACGTGAGGGCGGCCGGGGGCGGGGCAGTGGCCGCGAGCCCTTGCCAGGCGACGCTCACCGTCGCCACGCCGGCCGCATAGCTGATGCAGCCGCGCCCGCCGACCATGGCGCCGGAACTCCCGGACTCGGCCGCGCCGGCCAGCAGGTTGCCCCAATCCGTCATGTCCTGCTTGGCCCTCAGGTTCTGGTCGGTGGTGCCGGCCGCGCAATCCGGGGCCGCCGCCCCTCCGGTGCCGAGATAGGCCGGATCGAGCCCGGTGGTCGCGTAGCAGGTCGCCACCTTGCGGTTGCCGTTGATGCGCCCCGCCATGTCCTGCAGCAGCACCAGCGCCTGCACGCGCTGATAGGACTCCATTTCGGCGCGCTGCGATTGCAGCATCAATCCGGCGAGGCCAAGCAGCCCGACGAGCAGGATGATGAGGGTTACCAGCACCTCGATCATGCCGAAGCCCGCGTTCCGGCAGCGAAGATCACGCGGCATCATGAGCATGCTCCCGCCTTGCTGCTCGGACGCCCGCTCAGGTCGACGGTGATGCATCGAACGGTCGTCGTCGAAGCGGCGCTGATCTGGATGTCCGGCGCAGCGCCAGCCAGGCGGCCGCTGCCGAGATAGGAAACCGTCGAGCAGGCTGCCGCTGCCCCGCCGGAAACGCAGCCGACCGCGATGTTGCGCAGCGGGTCCTGACGGAGGACGACGTTGCCGCCGGGTACGCTGATGGTCCAGCCATTCGACCAGTTCCCGCTCACCGGCGCGAGGTCGACCGTCGTCCCCGCAGCGGCATTGCGCTTGATCGCTTCGCTGCGCGCAAGGGTCAGCGCGGACATCACGTCGAAGGAAGCGGCCTTGATGCGCTGATCGGCGATGAAGCTCGTAAACGACGGTGCGGCCAGGGTCACGAGAATCCCGATGACGGCCATGCCGATCAGCAGCTCGATGAGCGTGAAGCCCGATCGGGCGCAGGGACGGCGGACGTGGCGGTGGGCGCTTCTCATGACGGCCTCACCAGCAGCTCGCCGTCCCACCCGCGGCGGTCTTGGCGCCCGTCTGGTCGATCTGGACGTACCCGCAGGGATCGCCTGCCTGAGCGCCTTGCGGCGTGGCCCTGATCGTATAGCCGGGAGGAGGTCCCGCCGAGACCGTAATGACCGGATCTCCGTAGTTCTGGGCCACCTCCGTCGGCGTGGTCATCCCCAGCGCAGCCAGCGTCGTCGCGTAGCTGCGGGCGTCAAGCATGTATTGCTCCTGCTTGTTGGCGACGTTCATGATGAAGCTCTCGGCCGCGGCGCGGTTGGCCTTCAGGATGTGCGTGCGATAGGAGGGGATCGCGACGGCGGCGAGGATGCCGACGATGACTGCGACGATGATGAGCTCGATGAGCGTGAAGCCGCCGCTTCGCGCCCGCGCACCGCAAGCCGTTTTCATGATTCCCCTTTCGCAAGCCTCTCTATTCGACTTGCTTAGATCATCGCCGCGATGGCCGCCAGCGCCAATCGGGGAGAACCGAGGCGGTTAGGGGATGCCCTAGGAGAACCGGAAATCCGCGTTAGGAACGTGCCTACGCCGATCAGCGCATCAGGTCGGCGGGCCCGCGCGAGAGCACGTAGCGCATCAGGTCGGCGTTGGTCGACACTCCCAGCTTGGCCATGATGTTCGCCTTGTGGGTGGTGACCGTCTTCGGGCTCAATTGGAGCTGGTCCGCGATCTGGACCAGGGAAAGTCCGTCGCCGACCATCATGCGCAGCACCTGGCGTTCGCGCTGCGACAGCGAGTTCATCGGATCGGCGCCGGGCGCAGGCTCGAAATCGAATGCGAGGGTGTTGGCGATGGCCGGCGCGATGTAGCGCTCGCCGCGCGCCACGGTGAGGATCGCGGCGTGCAGGACGTCGGGCTCCGCGTTCTTGGTGATGTAGCCGCTGGCGCCGCTGCGCAGGACCTGGCGGACCAGCGTCGCTTCGTCGTGCATCGAGAGCACCAGCACCGGCAGTCCCGGCATTGCGCGCCGCACCGCCTCGAGCAGCGAGGTTCCGTTGGCGCCCGGCATGGTGAGGTCGAGGACCAGCAGGTCGGCCGCGACGTGGTCGACGACGTCGAGGACCTGATCGGCGTCGGACGCTTCGGCGACGACCTTGACGCCCGGGAAGGAGTTGACCATGCGAACCAGTCCCACCCGGAACAGCGTATGGTCGTCCGCGACGATGATCTTGATTTCCGATGACTTCATTTCGTTTGCTCCCTCGACCCGACGGTCGGCGCACGCGCGGCGACGAGCGGTATCGTCACGCGCACCGTGGTTCCGTCGCCCGGCCGGCTTGCGATTGTGACATGTCCGCCGAGCGATTCGGCGCGTTCGCGCATGCCGATGAGGCCGAAGCCGGCGCGCTGCCCGCCGTTGCCCGCGTCGAAGCCGCAGCCGTCGTCCGCGATTTCCAGGCTGACGATGCCCTGCTCGTCGTGGCACAGCGAGATACGCACGTTGCCGGCATGGGCATGGTGGACGATATTCACCAAAGCTTCCTGCACGATGCGGAACAGCCCCATCGATTGTTCCGCCTCGAGGGCGGGAAACGGCTCCTCGACCTCCATGTGCCACTGGATGCCGGCCACCTTCAGCAGCCGCCCCGCCAGCCATTCGATCGCCGGGCGGAAACCGAATTTGAGCACCGCCGGATACAGCAGCGTGGCGATGTTCTTCATCCCGTAGTACGACTCGTCCAGCTGTCCCAGGACTTCCTCGAGCTGCCGCTTGGCGTCTTCGTCGAGCGTCAGGCTGCGCTCGAGGGAACGCAGGTTCAGCATCGCGGCCGTCAGCAGCTGGCCGAGCTGGTCGTGGATCTCGATCGAGATGCGCTTGTGCTCCTCCTCGAGCAGTTGCTCGCGGTGAACCATCATCTGCCGCAGCTGATCGCGCGATTGCGCCAGTTCGCCCTCCGCGTGCCGCCGGGCGACTTCCTTCTCGGCCAGCCGGCGGCGCAGCCGATGCGTCGCCAGCGATGCGAAGGCGACGGCGAAGACACTGACCGCTGCCAGGCCCCCGGCGAAGCGCAGCAGTTCGGAATAGAGGCTGTCGAGCGAGGCGCGCAGGGCGATGGTGCCGATCGCCCTGTCGTTCAGCATGATGGGGAGAGCTACCCGCAGTTCCCGCAGGGAAAAGGCCTCGCCGTGCGGCGGCGCCAGCACGCCGAGCGCGTCTCCCCGCAAGGGGCCGGCGCCATGGAACTCGGCCAGCCGGCTGCCGTCCTCGCGGTAGAACGCGGCTTCCAGCACATAGTCGGAGGCGCGGAAAGCGGACAGCATTTCCGCGCCTGCCGCCGCATCGTTGAAGACGATCGCCGCCGCCGCGTTCGACCCGATCACCGATGCGGCGGAGGTGACGGTTTCCCGCATCTGCTCGCGCTCGAGATACGACTGCAGGGCGACCAGGGTCAGCACCATCAGCGTGACGGCGCTCAGCCACACCAGAGTCAGGCGGCGCAGCCCGGTGGCGTACTCGGCGGCCCGCATCATCGGACCACCGTCCTGGCGAGGCGCAGCAATTTCGAACTGACGACCAGGCCCGCAGCATTGAGGGTCGTCAGGTCGACGTCGATGACGACATGATTGCCCGACAGCGAAATCCCCATGCCGGCGCCCTGCTCCAGCACGCGATCGCCCTCGGCGATCAGCAGCACCGGCTTGCCGTGCGTGGCCGCCGATATGCGCAGCACCGCGTAGGGATCGCCGGCGGGAACGAAGACAGCCCGGCACGCGGCGAGCCCGTCGAGATGCCGGCCCAGCACGCGGAAGCTGAGGCTCGCGCCCTGCACCCGCATCCCCTCGTAGCGCGCGAGGCCCTTCGCGGTACCGCTGGTCTCGGGTACGCAGAGCGTCAACGGCTGACCGGGCGGAAATACCGCCGCAGGCCAGACCACGAACTGCAGGATGTTGTAGGCGACCGCCGCCTTGACTTCCTCCTCGCTGGGTGCGGCCGCCGCGGGGTGCGCTGCCATAGCCGCCGCGAGGGTGGCGAGCAGCAGCGCGAGGAAGCGATGGAATACCATCATCAGCGCGCCAGCTCCCAGCTCACGCGCACCTGGCGGCCGTATTCGGGCACGCTGCCGCCGGCGACGGCGGCCGAGGCGGGATCGAGCACCTTGCGGTTCGCCAGGTTGTAGATGCCGACCGTCCAGGAACCGGTAGCCGGCGTTCCCTTGTGCGTCAGCACCAAGTTGCCGATCGCATTGCCCGGCACTTCCGTCGCGACCGAGGTGCGGCGATCGATCGCCTGCAGGTTCAATCCCAGCGTCCAGCCGGTAGCCGCCACCGGCCCGTCGAGCATGAGCTTGCCGAGCCACTTCGGCGAATTGACCGCGCTGCCGAAGGGCTGCTCGACCACCTGGCGGCTGACGCTGGCCTTCAGGTGCAGGCCGCCGGAATACGTCGTCTCGGCCTCGAGTTCCAGGCCGTGGGCGTGCAGCGCCGGCCGGTTGATGAACACCAGGAGGCCGTCGGCCGGATCGGTGACCTGGTCGATGAGGTCGTTGATGCGGTAGTGGTAGTAGTTGGCCGAGATGCGCGACACCGGCGATAGCGCATAGTCGGCCACGAGTTCCTGCGTCGTGATGCGTTCCGGCCTGAGATCCGGGTTGAGTTTCTGCTGGTTGCCGCCATCGTTGTAATAGCGCTCGTAGGCGTTGGGTGCGCGGAAGGCGCGGCCGTAGATCAGCTTGACGGTCGCGGCGGGCGTCAGGCGATGGATCAGCGCCGCTCGCGGCGACGTCATGGAAAAGCTGTCGATGCGGTCGGCGCGAACGCCGAAGTTGGCGATCCAGGCCGGCGCGAAACGCCATTCGTCCTGGATGAAGACGCCGGAGCTGCGCCTGCTGCGATGGTCGTCGAGATAGACGACGCGCGGATCGAGGTCGAAGTTGGCCTGATCGAGTCGATGATCGTTCTGGGATTCACCGCCGAGCAAGATCTTGTGGGCCGCAAACCCCGAATAGGTGAACAGGTAGTCGCCCCCCAGCCAGTTCGCCTGGCCGGTGTCGCGGTTGAGCCGGTCGGCGTAGACGTACTGGCCGACGAAGTCGTAGTTGCCCGCGCGCAGCCGCAGGTTGGCGGACCAATCGGGCCCCAGCGAGGTTGCGTAGCTGGCGTCCAGATAGCTGTAGCGGTCGTCGACGAAGTTGCCCGGCGCCCCGAACACGGTATCGTAATAGCCGGTCGGAACGTTCTTGCGGCGCTCGGAATGCCCGGCGTCGAACTGCCAGTCGCCGATGCTGAACTTGACGATGGCCTTGAGGTAGCGCTCGCCGTCCAGCCCCTGGGCGATGCCGTTGCCGGTGGCCGGGTCGTCGAATTGCCGGAGATAGATGTCTCCGCCGCGGCGGCCGTATGCCGAAACACCGACCATCCAGTCGCCGCCGGCGTCGGTGCGCCGACCGGAGAGGACGCTGAGCCGGGCCATGCGCTCGCTGCCGGCGTCGACCCGAAGCCGCGTCCCGTTGAGGTCGGCGCCGGACCACAGCACCGCGTTGGCGACGCCGAAGATGGCGTTGGCGCCGTACAGCGCCGAAGACGGCCCCGGGACGAACTCGAGGCGCTTGACCCATTCCATCTCGATCGGCGCCTCGTTGCCGAGGAAGGCGGAATCGTAGAGCGGATCGTTGCGCCGCACGCCGTCGGTCATCAGCAGCACCCGCGTGTTGTAGTCGCCCGGCCGGGCGAAGCCCCGAATGCCGAGATAGGTGTAGTCGCGCTCGTTGGTGCTGTAGACCCCGCGCATGCTCGACAACGCCTCGCCCAGATTGCGGAAGCCGAACTGGCGCACCTCGTCGGCCGATACGACGCTCACCGCGGAAGGCGCTTCGGACAGCGGCTGGGCAAAGCGCGAAGCGCCTTCGACCTGGGTGCCGAGCAGGTCTTCGATTGGCGGGGGCTGCTCGGCGGCGGCGGACAGGCTGACGAGGAACAGCGCAAGGCAGGCCAGGAGGCGGATCATCGAGCGTCTCGGGAGCGGGTAAAGGGCAGGAGCGAGTAAGGGATTTTGCCGGCAAGCCCCGCCCCCGGCAAGGACCGCAACCGCTCATTCCCACACGGCCATCGGGGCTAAGGCTCCTGCATCCCCTTCATCGTGGCGCGCATGAAGCAGAGGTCCTCCCACGACTTCGCCTTGTCGGGAAGGTTGCGCAGCAGATAGGCAGGATGGTAGGTGACGATGAGCGGCACCCCCTGGTGATCGAACAGGCGCCCGCGCGCCGCGGCGATCTTGACCTCGCTGCCGAGCAGCGTCTGCGCTGCGGGCCGGCCCAGCGCCACGATCAGCTTGGGCTTGATGAGCGCGATCTGGCGCGCGAGGAAGGGCCAGCAGGCCGAGGTCTCCTCCGGCTCGGGCGTGCGGTTGCCGGGCGGCCGGCACTTCACCGTATTGGCGATGTAGACGTTCTCGCCGCGCGCGAGGCCGATCGCGCCCAGCATCGCGTCGAGCAGCTTGCCGGCCTGGCCGACGAAGGGCTCGCCCCGCTCGTCCTCTTCGGCACCGGGGCCTTCGCCGACGAACAGCCAGTCCGCCTGGACGTCGCCGACGCCGAGCACCGCCTGCTTGCGCTGGCGGCACAGGCCGCAGGCGCGGCAATCAGCGACCGCCGCCCGCAGTTCGTCCCATCCCATGGCCGCGATGGCGGCCGCGCGGTCGTCGCCCGCCGCCGCGGGCGCGTTTGCGGGTGCCGGCGGGGCGGCAGGCTCGGCGACGGCCGGTTCGGCGACCGGTTCCACGACCGGCGCGGTGGCCGCCTCCGCGCTCGCCGGGCCGGCTGCGCGCAGCCGCCAGGTCGGCCCCAGCCCGAGTTCCCGGAGCAGCCGCGCGCGGCTCACAACCCGCGTTCCATCACGATGCCGTCCTCGCGGCCGCCGTGGGCCGGATAATAGCCGCGGCGCCGCCCGATCTCGCGGAAGCCGAAGCGGCGGTAAAGCGCGATTCCGGCGACGTTCGACGGCCGTACTTCCAGCAGCATGCGCGCGGCGCCCGCCGCCCTCGCCGTATCGAACAGGTGGTCGAGCAGTTCGCCGCCGAGTCCCCGCCGCTGCTGTCCGAGGGCGATGCTGATATTGAGCAGGTGCGCCTCGTCGATGACCATCATCATCACCGCGTAGCCGGTCAGGACGCCATCCCGCAGTGCGATGCAGGCCTCGTAGCGGGACGCCAGCGAATCGGCGAAATTTCCCCGCGTCCAGGGAAAGGGATAGATCTCGTTCTCGATCGCCATGACGGCGTCGAGATCGCCCGGCAGCATCGGCCGGTACTCGAGCCGCGGCAGCAGAACGGCGCTCATCAGCGCACGCCTCCGCGCGCCAGCCGCTCGGCGGTGGTCAGCGCCACCTTGTCGCGCACGTAGAGCGGCATCGCCAGCGCGGCGGCGACGCCCTCCCCGTGCGCCAGGCGGGGGGCGGCAAGCCGGGCCACCGCGGCCGCCGTGGGGAACACGTCCGCGCGCACACGGCCTGGCACGGGCAGGCGTTGCGGATAGGATGCATAGCCGTCCCCGCAGGCGATCCAGTCGCCCGCCGGCAGCGTCACCAGTTCCGGTGCCGCGACGCGCGGCGCCTCGACTTCGGCGACCTCTTCGCCGGCGACCTCGTAGGCGCCCGTATAGACCTCGTTCATGCGCGCGTCCATGCAGGCGAACACCTTCTGCTCGCCGCTGGCCAGTGCCAGCGCAGCCAGGGTCGTGACGCCGAGCGCCGGCACGTCGAGGCCGTAGGCCATGCCCTGCGCGATGCCGCAGGCGAGCCGCAGGCCGGTGAAGCTGCCCGGACCGGCCCCGAAGGCCACGCCGTCGAGCCGGCTGCGCGCGATGCCCGCTTCGGCGAGCAGTTCGTCGATCCACGGCAGCACCAGCATCGAACCGCCGGTCTGGGAATCCGCGGCGCGCTCGATCACGTCGCCGCCATGCCAAAGCGCGACGGAAATCTGCCGCGTCGAGGTTTCCAGCGCCAGGACGATCATGGCGCGTCCCAGGCGGCGAGAAACGCCTCCCAATGCGGCTTCTTCAGCGCCGCGATCTGCTCGCGCACGAAGCCGACCTCCTTGGCATGGTCCTCGCGCGACAGGCAGCCGCGCATCTGCTGGAAGCGCAAGTAGACGAGATAGGTGTTGACGACGTCGGTCTCGCAATAATCGCGGATGTCGGCGATGTTGCCGGCGAGGTAGGCCGACCACACCGCGCCGCCGTCCATACCGAGCTTGCCGGGCAGGCCCATCAGCTTCGCCAGTTCGTCGAGCGGCGCATTGGCGCGCGGCTGGTACATCGCCAGCAGGTCCATCAGGTCCAGGTGGCGAGTGTGATAGCGGCCGATGTAGTTGTTCCACTTGAAGTCGCGGCTGTCGCGATAGTCGCCGTCGCCCATGTCCCAGTAGCGCGGCGCCACGACCCCGTGGACGAGGCCGCGGTAGTGGAGCACCGGCAGGTCGAAGCCGCCGCCGTTCCAGGAGACCAGTTGGGGCGTGTACTTCTCGATGCCGTCGTAGAAGCGCTGGATGATCTCGCCTTCGGTGTCCTTCGGCTCGGCCAGCGACCAGACCTTGAAGCCCTCGGCGCTGCGCAGAACGCAGGAGATCACGGCGACGCGCTGCAGGTAGTGCGGGAGGAAGTCCGAACCGTTCTTCGCGCGCTGGCGCTGGAAGGCAAGTTCCGCGACCTCCGCGTCGGCAAGGTCGTCGGGCAGCCCGTGCAGCGACCTCAGGCCGGCGACGTCGGGGATGGTCTCGATGTCGAAGACGAGAACGGGAGTCATGGCTTCTTCTGCTGTTCGTCCGGCTTCTGCGGCTCGCCGCTGGCGGCGGGCGCCGAGGGGAAATGCACGTGCACGTTGACGCAGCCTGCGAGCAGCAGCGCGGCGAGCAGCAGGACGGAGCGGGTGTTCATTATTGGACGAGCATGGCGGACTTGCCTGCGAGCACCTCGCGGATGCGGGCGACGAGCGCGTCCCAGTCGAAGCGCGAATTGTAGCCGATGATGCGCACCGACGGAAAACCGGCACCCTCCATGAGCACGATGCCGTCGCCATCCCGGCCGATGCCGTCCACCGTGCAGACCCCGTCTTCCAGCCTGGCGCCGATTCCCATGCGCGCATAGCCGAAGCCGAAGGAACGCTCGGGCAGGTGGCGCGAATCGACCGGCGCACCGCCCTCGCCCATCGCCGTGATGTCGCGCAGGGCGCCGACGCTGACCTCGCGCGGATAGTCGCCCGGCGTGCTTTCCAGCCGCGCGTCGAAATGCAGCGGCTGCCATCCCACCATCTCCAGGTCGTGCAGGCGTGCATCGAAGCGGCCGGCGATGCTGCCGAACTTGAAGGTCTGCGTCAGCATGCCGAGGTCGAGGTTGCTGGCGGTGACGTCGACGACGAAGCGGCGATCCTTGGTGAAGGCGTCCACGACGCGCAACTGGTTGACCGCGATGGCGCCGTCGAACACCGTCATCGCCAGGACGCCGTCGAGCGCCAGCGTCCCCTTGTCGTAGCGGACGCGCGGGATGCGCGCCGTGAAGGTCCCCGCCATCTCCGGCATGCCGACCGCGTGGGTCAGCTTCGGCATCGACACGCCCTCGATGCCGCCGGAGAACTCGCCGTACCAGCCGTCGCCGCCGCGCCCGAGCTTCAGCGCGTCGATGATGAATTTGCCGTCGAGCATCGGCGCGACGAGATCGCGCACCCGCGCTTCGTTGCGGTCGATGGTGATCGGGAAGGAGAAGCGTCCGAGCGGCAGGTCGCCCAGGCTGCCTGCGGCGACCGCCACTTCCGCCTGCTGTTGGGCGCCGGCATCCCAGGGAATCTTCGCATTGACCCCGCGCAGCTCGATATGGCCGGTCGAATCGGCCAGCGAGGCGTTCTGCAGTCCGGCATAGAAGCGCCTGAGGCGGCCGTCTTTCGCCTCGGCCGAGAACGTCGCGTAGCCTTCGGTGCGCCACGCCGGGAAGCCGAGTTCGGAAAGCCATGGTTGCACCCATTCGCGCATCGCCGTCGCGAGATCGAGGCGCTCCGTGGCGACGCTCCACTCCGTCGCCTCGTCGTTCACGCGATCCCAGACGAGCTTGCCGTTCGCCGCGCCGAAGCCCGCGATGTCGAGCCGGGCATCGCGCACGCGAATCTCGGCCGGATCGAAAGTGCCTGCCGCATTCACGTCTATGCCGGCTTCACGCCGCCATGGCGCACGCGCCAACTCGCCCTTGGGCCAATGCACGCGGGCCGTCCACTGCCAGGTATCGCGCTTGCGCTCGGCTTCCACGGCCAGGCTGGCCGTGATGTCCTTCGCGGCGATGCCGTCCCGGGCGAAACCGAGTTCGCGGGCGACCGCGACGAGCGCCGCCCTGCCGCCCCTCACCGTCAGCAGGAAGTCGATCTTCCCGGACGGATGCCAGCCGCGCAGCCGCTTTACCAGGGGAGACAGGTCCTCGGCGTCGGCGTCCTGGATGCGGAACTCGAGGAAGGAGTCCTTCGCACGGTAGGCCAGCGAGAACTCGAGCGCCTGCCGGTCGCGGCCGCGCTCGTCCTCGCGCGACAACTGGCCGCGCGGGCAGTCGAGCCGCCGGCCGTCGAAATAGAAGCCCGAGCAATGCAGGTGCAGTTGGCGGTATTCGAGGTGGCCGACGCGCAGGCGCCCTAGGCGGATATCCGCCTCGCCCTGGCGCGCGGCATCGAAGGAGAGGTGCATGCCCTCGGCTTCGAAGACGTCGTGCTTCACGGAATCGAAGGACAGCGATACCTCGGCCGCAAACGCCGGCGCCGCAATGAGGTACAGCAGCAGCGCCAGCAGCGGGAACCGCACGGCTCTAGGCAGGGAACACACCGGTGGTCAGGTAGCGGTCGCCGCGGTCGCAGACGATGCTGACGATCACGGCGTTCTGCAGGGCCAGCGAGACGCGCAGCGCCACCGCCAACGCCCCGCCGGATGACACCCCGGCGAAGATGCCCTCCTCGCGCGCCAGCCGCCGTGCCATGTCCTCGGCCTCGGCCTGGCTCACGGATTCAATGCGGTCCACCGCCGATTTGTCGTAGATCTTCGGCAGGTAGGCCTCCGGCCACTTGCGGATGCCGGCGATCTGCGAACCTTCGGCCGGCTGGCAGCCGATGATCTCGATCTTCGGGTTCCGCTCCTTGAAGTAGCGCGAGCAGCCCATGATGGTGCCGGTGGTGCCCATGCTGGAGACGAAGTGGGTAATGCGGCCCTCGGTGTCGCGCCAAATCTCGGGACCGGTGCCTTCGTAGTGCGACAGCGGGTTGTCGGGGTTGGCGAACTGGTCGAGCACCACGCCCTTGCCGTCCTGCATCATCTTGTCGGCCAGGTCGCGCGCCGCCTCCATGCCACCCGCCTTGGGCGTCAGGATCAGTTCGGCGCCGAAGGCGCGCATGGTCTGGCGCCGCTCGACGGTCTGGTTCTCCGGCATGATGAGGATCATCCGGTAGCCGCGCATGGCAGCCGCCATGGCGAGCGCGATGCCGGTGTTGCCGGAAGTCGCCTCGATCAGCGTGTCGCCCGGCTTGATGGTGCCGCGCCGCTCGACATGCTCGATCATCGAGAGCGCCGGGCGGTCCTTCACGGACCCCGCCGGATTGTTGCCTTCCAGCTTGACGAGGATGACGTTGTTGCGCCGGGCGTTCTCCTCGCCGGGAATGCGCTTGAGCATCACCAGGGGGGTGTTGCCGACGTAGTCTTCTAGGGTGCGGTAGGCCATGGAGGTGATGATACCGCGACGGCCGGGAAGCTGGCTTGCATGCTCCGAGTGGGGTCGTTCTGCTTGCTGTGGCCGGCTGGCGAACCGCCGAGGGTGGCGGGGGCGCGCCGACGCTTCGTGTCCCCCGGCCCGCATGAGGCAGAGGCGCGGGCCTCCTCCTTTACCTGCGCGTCGGCGCTCCCCCGCCACCCTCGGCTCGACGTCCCGGCTGACGGAAATCGGGGACAGGGCCCCGGTTCCTGACGGATCCCGATTTCCTGACGAGGAATGGGAGAAGATGCGATCACGGACTGTGACCGCATCGCGTAGCGATATCACGCCGTCGCCTTACGCCTTCACCGAGCAGGGCGTCGCAATGCTCTGCGGCCGGAAGCGGCCCGTCGGAGCGCGAGACTCAAGCGAGCATGAACGTCGGCTTTGGCTGACAAGCCGACATCGCGGTGCTGTGCGGTTAATACGTGAGCCGCAGTGCGACCCGAACCGTTCGCGGCTCGGATGGATGCGTATGGATGTCGTTGACGGGCGCGGTCTCGTTGCGAAGCTGCGAGGCGTAATAGTAGTCAATGTCGCTGACCCGGCGGTTCAACAGATTTAGTACGTCAAATGACAGCTTGATGTGACTGTCCACAACGTAGGACACACGCAAATTCGCAAGGGTCGAACTCGGAGAGCGAACGGAGTTGTCCTCGATCAGAGGTCTCGGTCCGAAATAGCGCAAGCGCAGGCCGCCAGACCATCTTCCGTGGGGATCATAGGAAATGCCCACGGAGGCAGTTCGATCAATGGAGCCGGGAATGTAGCTACCCGGCACGGTTGAATCAACGGCGGTATAGCGCGCGGTCGACGCAGCAAGATCGGCATCCGCGGTGATCGCCTTCGTGGGACGCCAGAAGTTTGCCCATTCGATCCCCGTGCGCCGGCTCGGAAAACTGGGCGATGTCGTCCCGGCGTCGCCGGCGAATACCAGCTCAGAAGCCAGGTCGAGCCGCCAGAGCGCGACCGAGGTCTGAAGCCGCGGAATGATGGCGCTGCGCACGCCAAGTTCGTATCCTTTGGCTCGCACGAGGGGTGGCGAAGACTTGACCGGTTGCCCATATCCAGTCGCCGGGTCCGTATCGCGGAAGTCGGGATTGATCCTGGCCGTGACGCCGCGAGCATCGTTGCTGTGAAAGCCGTAGCCTGCGTTGAAGTAATACTCGGTCTTGTCCCACGGCCCGAAGATCAACGCCAGTTTGGGACTCGCAATGCTCGCGCTATTCGTCCCCGAATTTTGCGCGGTATCGCTGTGGACGTCGAAACGATAGATGTCTTCCCGCAGACCAAAGACGGTACGAAACCACTCGTTCCATTGCGTCTGGGCTTCACCATAGACGCCCAAACTGCCTTCCTTCACCTTGTCCTGCCGTACCGTTCCCCAGCGCACCCGGTCCGTGGTCGTGTAGAGGCCGACGTTGCCGATGTCGTCGTAGCGGGACTGGAGGCCGAGCGTAAAGTCAGTCGCCTTTCCGAATAGTCGGTCGAACCAGCCATAGGCAGCATTGACTCCATAGACCCTGCGCTGGTCGACCTGCTCGAACTGGTCGCCGCGATTGCAATTGCCGGACAGTGCAAGGTCGTTCAGGCAGAAGGTGAAGTTCGACCAGAGATCGAGGCCGTAATCGATCACGTAGGCGTTGGCGCGCGTCCAGTTGCTACCGTCGTTACGCGACCATTGTCCTGAGAGGCTGTAGCGATGGGTCTTGCCACCATCGCTAGCATCGAGACTGCCAAAGCGCGGGAATCCTTGGTCTAACGCACGCTGGGGCAATTGGTCCGTAGCGGACCACGCAGCCGTGTAGGCCATGCCGGTGAGCGACCAGCCGTCTTCTTGCGTGCCTTGCGAGTAACGAAGCAGCGCGTTGAACTTGCCCAGATGCTCCGGCGCTACCCAGGGCCCATTGTTCTCGGTCCATTCAACGGCATACAAGGCGTTGCCATCCGCGAGTCGGGGCGACCCGGCGACAAGTCCACGGCGATACCCGTTCTCGCCGGCCGTCATGTCGGCAAATGATCCGTCGAGCTTCCGGAAGTAGTCAATGGAGGCGGAACCCGCGGTGGCAAAGTCGCCGACGTCCGCGGTGTATGGCCCCTTGCGATAGTGCATTTGCTCGACCAGTTCCGGAATCAGGAACTGAAGGTCGGAGTAGCCCTGGCCATGGGCGTGGGTCGGCATGTTGATCGGCATGCCGTCGAGCGTCGTGGCGAAGTCCGTACCGTGATCGAGATTGAAGCCGCGCAGGTAATACTGGTTGGCCTTGCCGTCGCCGCTGTGCTGGGAAATGATGAGCCCAGGGACCACCTCAAGCACTTCGGCGGGGCGCAGCAGCGGGCGCGTTTCTAATTGCTCGGCAGTGACCGTTCCTTCGCTAGCCGTGCCCGCTTGTCCGATGAGACCGTCTGCGGGGGTTACCACCACCGTTTCAAGCGTTGGGACGCCACCAGCGTAGCTGGCAGCAGAACAAAAGGCGGCCGACAGAAGCAGCAGTCTGGTGGCTCGCAAGATCGGCCCGTTGTTCAAGCGGTATGAAGAAAAGGGAAAAACATCATACCAGTTCGGGATGCGCTTTAAGGGCCCCGGATTTAGCTGCTACCAATCCGCCACAAACCGGCCAACGAGAGGATGCCCACGTCTGCTTAAAGCCGGGAGCGGACCTCTACGACAACCAAGGTCAAAGGGCTGCTTCGGAGCACAGCAAGCCGGCTTCGGCAGCAATGCTCCGCGAAACCCTGCACGCCCTACGCGTCGGATCCCGCGCCATCCTCACTTAGATGCTTTCCGGAAATCGGGGGCTGGTTTCCAGACGAACGGCTATCACCGTTCCCGGGCAGGTGGGGTGCCCTGTTTCGCGCAGGTAAAGGAGGAGGCGGACGCCTTATCGCTCTTGTCCGCCGGGGGACACGGAGCGAAACAGGGTGCCCCGCCTGTCCCCCGAGGGATGAAGTCAGCCAAGTTCGACCAGCAGATCCTTCGCCTCGATCTTGTCCCCAGGCACCACGTAGACCTTCGCCACGACGGCGTCGCGGTCGGCGGTGATCATGGTCTCCATCTTCATGGCTTCGATCGACACCAGCGGCGTGCCCTTGGCCACCTTGCTGCCGGCCTTGACCATCACGGTCGCCACCATGCCGGGCATCGGCGCCGGCACGTGGTTGCCGTTGTTGGGGTCGGCCTTCGGATGGACCTGCACGGTGGAGACCGCGCCGGCCTTGCGCACTCGCATGTCGCGCGGCTGGCCATTCAGTTCGAAGAACAGCTTGACCATGCCCTCCTCGTCCGGATCGGTCCGGCCGTTGAGACGCACGACGATGGACTTGCCCTGCTCGAGGTGCACCGCCATCTCGTCGCGCTCGCCCATGCCGTAGAAGAACACCGGCGTCGGCAATTGCGAGACCGCGTCGTACTGCTTCTGGTGCTCGGCGTAATCAGCGAAGACCTTCGGGTACATCAGATACGAGGCGAAGTCGGTGTCGCTCAGCGGGCGTCCGACGGTTTGCTCGCCCTTGGCGCGCAGCGCGTCGAGATCGGCCGGCGGGATGATCGCACCCGGGCGTCCGGCGAGCGGCGGCTTGCCCTTGAGGATCTTGTGCTGCAGATCCTTGGGGAAGCCGTCGGCCGGGAAGCCCATCTCGCCGCGGAACATCGAGACCACGGAATCCGGGAAGGCGACCTCGCGCTCGGGATTGGCCACATCCTCGGGCGTGAGGTCGTTGACCACCATCGCCAGCGCCATGTCGCCGACCACCTTGGAGGAAGGCGTCACCTTGACGATGTCGCCGAACAGCTTGTTCACCTCGGCGTAAGCCTTGGAGACCTCGGCCCAGCGATGCTCGAGGCCCATCGAGCGGGCCTGCTCGCGGAGGTTGGTGTACTGGCCGCCGGGCATCTCGTGGCGGTAGACGTCGGACGTACCGGAGCGGATGTCGGGTTCGAACGGCGAGTAGAAGCGGCGCACGTCCTCCCAGTAGCGGGCGAACGGCTGCATGTTGTCGATGGTGACGTGCGGGGCGCGCTCGGTGCCTTCCAGTGCGGCGGTAATGGCGCCCAGGCTCGGCTGCGAAGTCAGGCCGCTCATGGAATCCATGGCGCCGTCGACCGCGTCGACGCCTGCCTCGATCGCGGCCAGCACGCTGGCCGCCGAGGCGCCGCTGGTGTCGTGGGTGTGCAGGTGGATCGGGATGCCGATCTCCTGCTTGAGCGCCTTGACCAGTTCGCGGGCGGCGCGCGGACGGCAGACGCCGGCCATGTCCTTGATGCCCAGGATGTGCGCGCCGGCCTTCTCGAGCTGCTTGGCCATGGTCACGTAGTACTTGAGGTTGTACTTCGGACGGCTGGCGTCGAACAGGTCGCCGGTGTAGCAGATCGCCGCCTCGCACAGCGCGCCGCTCTCGATCACCGCGTCCATGGCGACGCGCATGTTGTCGACCCAGTTCAGCGAGTCGAACACGCGGAACACGTCCATGCCGTTCTTGGCCGCCTGCTCGACGAAGTAGCGCACGATGTTGTCGGCGTAGTTGGTGTAGCCGACGGCGTTGCCCGAGCGCAGCAGCATCTGGAACAGGATGTTGGGCACCGCCTCGCGCAGCACGGCGAGACGCTCCCATGGGTCTTCCTTGAGGAAGCGCATGGCGACGTCGAAGGTGGCGCCGCCCCAGCATTCGAGCGAGAACAGCTGCGACAGGTCGCGCGCGTAATGCGGCGCGATCGCCAGCATGTCGGCCGTCCGCATGCGGGTGGCGAACAGCGACTGGTGCGCGTCGCGCATGGTGGTGTCGGTCAGCAGCACCTGCGGCTGGTCGAGCATCCACTTGGCGAACTTCTTGGCGCCGAGCTTCTTCAGGAGGTCGCGCGTGCCGGGCGGCACCGGGGCCGACAGGTCGGTCTTCGGCATCAGCGGCTGGGTCAGCGGCAGCTTGGGCAGCGTGCGGCCGTTGACCTCCTCGTTGCCATTGACCACCACTTCGCCGACGAAGCGCAGCAGGCGCGAGGCGCGGTCGCGGCGCTTGGGGAAATGGAACAGCTCGGGATGGGTGTCGATGAAGCGCGTCGAGCATTCACCGGCGACGAACTTCGGGTGATCGATCAGGTTCTCGAGGAAGTGCAGGTTGGTGGACAGTCCACGCACCTTGAACTCGCGCAGCGCGCGGCCCATGCGGTGGATGGCGTCCTCCAGCGACGGCGCCCAGGCCGTCACCTTGACCAGCAGCGAGTCGTAGTACGGCGTGATGACCGCGCCGGTATAGGCGGTGCCGGCGTCGAGGCGGATGCCGAAGCCGGCCGCGCTGCGGTAGGCGTTGATGCGGCCGTAGTCCGGCGTGAAGTTGTTTTCCGGGTCTTCGGTGGTGACGCGGCACTGCAGCGCGTGGCCGGACAGGCGGATGTTCTTCTGCGCCGGCACGCCGGAATCCTTGCCGCCGATCTTGGCGCCTTCGGCGATGCGGATCTGCGCCTTGACGATGTCGATGCCGGTGACTTCCTCGGTGACCGTGTGCTCGACCTGGATGCGCGGATTGACCTCGATGAAATAGAACTTGCCGGTGTCGGCGTCCATCAGGAACTCGACGGTGCCGGCATGGGTGTAGTTTACGGCGCGCGCCAGGGCCAGCGCCGCCCCGCAGATCTGCTCGCGCTCGTCCTGCGACAGGTAGGGCGCGGGCGCCTGCTCGACGACCTTCTGGTTGCGCCGCTGCACCGAACAGTCGCGCTCGAACAGATGCACCACCTGGCCGTGCTTGTCGCCCATGATCTGCACCTCGACGTGGCGCGCGTTGCGCACCAGCTTCTCGAGGTACATCTCGTCGTTGCCGAAGGCCGCGCCGGCTTCGCGCCGCGCGACGTCCAGTTGGGCCTTGAGGTCGGCCTCGGATTCGATGACGCGCATGCCGCGGCCGCCGCCGCCCCAACTCGCCTTGAGCATCAGCGGATAGCCGATCGCGCCGGCCAGCTTGGCGGCCTGCTTGAAGTCCTTGGGCAGCGGATCGGTCGCCGGCATCACCGGCACCCCGGCCGCGACGGCGGCATTGCGCGCCGCTACCTTGTTGCCGAGCGTGCGCATGACATCCGGCGTCGGACCGATGAACAGAATGCCGTTCTTGCCGCAGGCCTCGGCGAAATCGGGGTTTTCCGACAGGAAGCCGTAGCCCGGGTGGATGGCGTCAACCTTGGCATCCTTGGCGATGCGGATGATGTCCTCGATGTCGAGGTAGGCCTGCAAGGGTTTCTTGCCGTTGCCCACCAGGTAGCTTTCGTCGGCCTTGAAGCGGTGCAGCGCGAAGCGGTCTTCGTTCGAGTAGATCGTGACCGTGCGTATGCCCATCTCGTTGGCGGCGCGCAATA
>DASVZI010000196.1:0-2821 GCA_036391735.1 Rhodocyclaceae bacterium | reverse complement strand
GGTCGAGCTCACTACGCTCGTCATCCCCGGCCACAACGATTCCGACGCCGAACTCGGGAACCTGTCGAAGTGGGTCGCGACCGAACTCGGGCCCGACGTGCCGCTGCACTTTTCCGCCTTCCATCCCGACTGGAAGATGCGGGATGTCCCCGCCACGCCGCCGGAAACGCTGCGCCGCGCCCGGCGCATCGCCATGGACGCCGGCCTGCGCTACGTCTACACGGGCAATGTGCACGATCGCGAAGGCGACGCCACGCACTGCCCGGGCTGCGGCAAGCCGGTGATCGAGCGCGACTGGTACGAAATCCTGCGCTACGAGCTGGACGACGCAGGGCGCTGCCGACACTGCGGCACCGCGCTGGCGGGCCGCTTCGGCAGGTTCGACACCCCCTTCGGCGCCCGCCGTCAGCCGGTCGTCATATAGCGCTACCTGATATCCGGTAGGGAAAATACCGGAACGCTGGAATTCGCCCCGACGCCCCCCGTCCCTAGTATGCGGTCCTCGCCGGCCAACCGGCGAACGATCATAACGACGGGGGAACCGCATGAGACTGGACAACTACGTGGGCCGCATGGTGCGGCTCAACCAGGAGAGCTTCGTTCCCATCGCGCAGCGCGCCAGGAGGCAGGGGATGGACCTGGAAAACCAGTTCATCGTGGCGAACATCAGCCCCGAGCAGCGCAAGCTCATCTGCTACGGCGCCGACGTTCGCGTCGCCGTCAGCGTCCGCGACGTGGCGTTGGTGTAGTAACCGCTATGCGCAGTCCGTGGTCGCCGCCACCTTCGGCGCGCGGTCGATGCGATAGAGCACGAAGATCAGCCCCAGCGTCGCCAGCAGCATGAAGTGCGGCCCGAACAGCCAGAACACCAGCGGCACCGCGTAATAGTAGGCGCGCATGCCCAGGCTGTAGAAGCGCCCGGCGCGATTGAGGTGGATGGCCACGTGGGCCGGCGAGATCGACTTGTGGCCGAGCGCCAGCGGCACGTTGATCAGGTAGCCGACGTGGTTGAAGACGCGGATGGACATCGAGAAGCTGAAGAAGGCAAAGAACAGGTCGAGCAGCAGGAACAGCAGCTTGACGATCCAGAGCTCGGTGTGGCGGGCGCCGAAGGTGTTGAGCGAATGCCAGGCTGCCTCAAGCTTGTCGCCCTGTCCGGAGAGGCTCAGCACGCCGATGATGAGCAGCACCGAGGTCGAGGCGAGGAAGGTCGCCGCCATCGTCGAATTGCGCAGCGTCTGCACGGCGAGGATGTCGCGGCGCTCCGCCATCACGGTCTCCACCCACGCGGTGCGCGCCATGGCGTTGACGGCGCGCACGGTGTAGGCGGGATTGCGCCGCTCCTTGCGCAGCAGGAAGAGGTTATAGACGATCAGCAGGAAGCCGCTGATCGCGAGACCCACGATGTCGAACAGGTATGAATTCATGCCCGGCATTGTAGCCAGCGGCGCGGAATCGCGGCAGGGCGGCAGACTATAATTGGCCTTTGTTTCATCGCCCGATTTCCGTGTCCTTCCTGTCTTCGGCGCTTTTGCCGCAATTGTCCGGCTTTCCCAAGGCCGGCGCCCGTCTCGACCTGCCGCCGCTCGCCGGTTCCGCCGATTCGCTTGCCATCGCGCAACTCGCCGGAAGCGGACGGCTGCTCGCCGTCATCGCCGCCAGCCCGCTCGATGCGCAGCGCCTCCAGGACGAGATCGCCTGGTTTGCCCCTGCGCTGCGCGTCCATCTGCTGCCGGACTGGGAGACCCTGCCCTATGACGGCTTCTCGCCCCACCAGGACCTGATCTCCGAGCGTCTGGCAACGCTGCACGCCGTCGTGCGCGGCGAGTGCGACGTGCTCATCGCCGCAGCCGCCACGGCCCTCGCCCGCATGGCGCCCCCGACCTTCCTGTCGGCCCACACCTTCTTCCTCAAGCGCGGCGATCGCCTCAAGCTGGACAGGCTGCGCGACCAGCTTGCGCTGGGCGGCTACCAGCCGATGACCCAGGTGGTGGCGGCCGGCGAGTACAGCGTGCGCGGCGGCCTGGTCGACCTCTTCCCGATGGGCACGCAGCTGCCCTACCGGATCGAGCTGTTCGACGACGAGGTCGAAACCATCCGCACCTTCGACGTCGACAGCCAGCGCACCCTCTACCCGGTCCCGGAGATCCGGCTGCTGCCGGCGCGCGAGTTTCCGCTCGGCGAGCCGGGCCGCGCCAAGTTCCGTCTGCGCTTCCGCGAGACCTTCGAGGGCGACGCCTCGCGCATCCCGCTCTACCGGGACGTCTCCAACGGCGCGCTGCCGGCCGGTATCGAGTACTACCTGCCGCTGTTCTTCGACGAGACCGCGACGCTGTTCGACTACCTGCCGCAGGACGCCGTTCTGCTGCAGCACCGCGATGTCCCGGGCGCCATCGCGGAGTTCTGGCGCGATCTCGCAGGCCGCTACGACATGCTCAAGGGTGATCGTTCGCGGCCGGTCATGGCGCCCACCGACCTGTTCCTGACCGACGAGCAGTTCTTCGTCGCGGCGGGCCGCTTCGCGCGGCTCGTCCTGCCAGCGGCAACCGCCGCGGACGGACCTGCCGTGCCGCCTCCCCCGGTTGCCGTCGACCGCAAGGCCGCGGACCCCGTCGCCGCGCTGTCGGCATTCCTGTCAGGATATGCCGGCCGCGTGCTGCTGCTCGCCGAATCGGCGGGCCGGCGCGAGACCATCGCGGAGTACCTCGCGGAATACGGCCTGCGCCCGGAAGCCTGCACGGATTTCGCGGCCTTCCTCGGCGCCGAGGCGCGCTTCATGCTCGGCACCGCCCCGCTCTCCGGCGGCTTCATGCTGCCGCAG
>DASVZI010000195.1:0-4796 GCA_036391735.1 Rhodocyclaceae bacterium | reverse complement strand
GAGCGCCAGGCCGCCCGCGACGCCGAGCCAGAGTCCGCGGCGCAGGGGAGCCGGCGCGGGCTGGCGCGCGATCCAGGCGAGCAGCACGCCGATGACCAGCATGGCCTCGAGGCTCTCGCGCCAGACGACGATGAGGGTGTTCAGCATGATTATTTGGCGATCAGCAGGAGTTGGGCGGTGTCGGCGTGGAATTCGTCGACGAACTTGTAGCTGCCGGGCGCCAGCGTGCGGATCACCACGAAGGAGGTGGAACCGGGCGCGAGCACCTTCTCGACGCGCAGGTCGAGATTCTCGAATTCCACCGGTGCGCGGCTGTCGTTGTGAAGCGCAAGCTTGAAGCGCGTACCGGCGGGGACTTCGAGTCTTTCGGGCGAGAGCTTGCCGTCGCGGGCGACGACCTGGAAGGTCTGCAAGTCCTCGGCGGCGGCTGCCGCGGCTAGCAAGGCAAGGGCGAGGAAGACGAGGTTGCGCATGGCGGTCTTCCTAGTAGGTGAGCTGCGCGCGCAGCGAGACGATGCGGAACACCGGTGACCCGCCGTTGCCGCCTGGGTTGCCGATCAGCTGCAGGCTGGGCGAGAGCTCGAACTGCTTGTTGAAGCGCCAGCGGTAATAGATCTCCAGCAGGCGCTCGGAGCCCGCAGCCGCGTAGCCGTAATCGGGGATGCCGTTGTGATCGGCGTCGACCGTCGCCGACTCGGCGCGGAAATCGCGCGACGCGTGCAGCAGGCCGCCGGCCAGCCCCAGCGAATCGGCGCCGCGGCCCCAGTCGAAGCCGGCGATTTCTACGCCGCCGGTCAGCGCGCGGTCGAAGCGCGCGCCGCTGCCCGCGCCGTGCTGGCCGTAGCGTGCGAACAGCGTGGTCGCGTCGCCCACGCGCTGGTCGGCCGAGACGCCCCAGCCGGAGCGTTTCGTCGCAGTGCCGTCGAAGGCCGGCGTCTGGCCGTTGCGCCAGGTGTAGATGCGGTAGTTGCCGGGCAGCCCGCCGAAGAAGCGCTGCTGCGTCTCGGCCTGTGCGATCACCAGCGGCGAGGAGAAGAAGCGCGTGTAATTGGCGCCGCGGCCCGCGCCGAAGACGCCCAGCGACAGCCGCCACGGCTCGCTCTTGTCCACCTTGTTGACGTAGGAGACGCGCACGCCCGGCGTGAATCCGTTGGCGTCGACGCCGATGTCGCCGCCGGCGTCGAGCAGCGGGTTATGCACGAAGGCGGTGTTGAGGAACTGCTTGGTTTCATCGTTGGCGGCCGCGTTCTGGTCGAAGAACAGGAAGGGGTCCATCTTGCCGAAGTTCACCTCCAGCGATTCCTTCGAGTGCGGCTTGAAGCCGCCGAAGGGCAGCGGGATCGTCGCCTGGTACCAGGCCTGGCCGAGGATGGCCACCGAGTCGTCGGGATTGGTAGAGGTGACGCGGAAGGCGCTGGCGTTGGGCTTGGAGAACGAATACAGGTCGTTGAGGCCGAAGCCCTGGCCGAAGCGGAAGTGCGCGAACACCTTGCTCTCGGTGTCGCCGATGTTGTCGAGCGGCAGGGTCACGTAGGCGTCGCCGCGGTAGTTGAGCTGGCTGTTGCCGAACTTGCCGTCGATGTCGGCGCCCGGCTGGCGCACCGCGCGCGAGGGCTGCTGGGCGACGGTGGTCAGCGAAAAGCCTGCGGTGATGCCGTCGAGCGCCTCGACGGTGCGCGCCTGCTTGAGCATGCCGAGCGACTGCGATTCGACGGCCTTGAGGCGCGTGACGAGCTCCGGTTCCTTCTCGCTGATGCGGTCGGAGGCGAGCGCCTTCTCCATCGCGGCGTTCTGCTGTTCGAGCGCTTCGATGCGCGCGGCCAGCCGCTGCAGTTCGGCCTTAAGGGCGGCGGCGTCGTCGGTGCTCGCCGAGGCGGCCGTGGCGGCCGTGGCGGCGAGCGCGGCGACGGCCAGCGCGAGCGGCTTGAGATTCATCTCAGTACCCGCCCTTCTTGCCGACGCCGGCGAAGGTGAACTCCCACTGGATCTCGAAGGGCTTGAACCAGGGACGCACGCCCGTCAGGCGGTCGGTATGGCGGCCGAAATGATTGCCGAGCGGGTTCTCCTTGGCGTTCGGCGGCAGCACGGTGAATTTCACCCGGTACTTGCCGGGGCCGGAGAGCTTGACGTTGTCGCCGTAGTGCGGACCGTCGTTGGCGACCATGGGCATCATGTCTCCCTTGATCGTCTCGCCGTTCGGCAGCTTGGTGACCTCGTACTTCACCATCAGATAGGGAATCCAGTCGCCTTCCTTGTACCCGCTGGGATTGTTCGACAGCGCGTGGATGTCGGCTTCGAGGTGGATATCCGAGTCAGCGGCCTTGCGCATGTGGCCCTCGGGCTCCATGTCGACCGCCTGCAGATAGACGGCCGCGATCTCCATGCCCGCCTGCTGCTGCGGCGAGCCGATCGGGTATTCGAGCGCCAGCGCGGATGCTGAGATGCCCGCCAATGCGAGGCCCAGCAGCCCCGCGCGCAAAGTCTTTCCTGGAGTCATGGCCTTCCTTCCGGAGTCGGTGTTATGAGAATGCGGTGCAAGTGAGAACGATTCTCATCATGCCAGGATTTCGGGGGCTGTCAACCCGGGCGGGCCGGGATGAGGGGGCTCGGAAGGCCGCGTATAATCGGCCGCTTAGCCATTTCCGCGAATTTCCATGAGTTTCGAACCCAAGGCGCACCTTGCCGGCCTGTTGCGCGCCGCGGCGGATTCCGTCGCGCCGGGCACGGCGGTCGACATCCATCTGGAGCGGCCCAAGCAGGCCGCACACGGCGACTTCGCCTGCAACCTGGCAATGCAGCTCGCGCGGCTGCAGAAGGACAACCCGCGCAAGATCGCCGAGCGCCTGATGCACGAGCTGCCCGTGTCGCCGTGGGTCGAGAAGGTCGAGATCGCGGGCGCCGGCTTCATCAACTTCACGCTGGTGCCGGCCGCAAAGACCGTGGCGGTGCAGAACGTGATGTCGGCCGGCGACGACTACGGCCGCGGCGTCGCACCGGCCGGCTGCAAGAAGATCCAGGTCGAATTCGTCTCCGCCAACCCGACGGGCCCGCTGCACGTCGGCCATGGCCGCGGCGCCGCCTACGGCGCCAGCCTCGCCTCGCTGCTGGCCTTCGCCGGCTACGAGGTCTGCCGCGAGTACTACGTCAATGACGCCGGCCGGCAGATGGACATCCTGGCGGTGTCGACCTGGCTGCGCTACCTCGAGCTGTTCAACGAGCACGTGCCCTTCCCGCCCAACGCCTACCAGGGCGACTACGTGCGCGAGATGGCGGTGCAGATCATGGGCACCCATGGCGACCGCTACGTGCATCCCGCCTCGGCGGTGCTCGCCTGCGTGCCGCCGGCGCCGCCGCGCCCCGACGACGGCAACTACAGCAAGGAAGAGAAGGAGCAGCTCGAAGTCCGTCTGGACGCGTTGATCGCGGCGGCCAAGGACCTGCTCGGCGACGAATGGGCCTATGTGCACCAGCACGCGCTGACCGAGCAGTTGGCCGACTGCCGTGAGGACCTCGAGGAATATGGCGTCCATTTCGACTGCTGGTTCTCGGAGCGCAGCCTCTACGACACGGGGATGGTCGCCAAGGCCGTCGCCGAGCTCGAGCAGCGCGGCCACATCTACGTGCAGGACGGCGCCAAGTGGTTCCGCTCGACGGCCTTCGGCGACGAGAAGGACCGCGTCGTGCAGCGCGACAACGGCCTCTACACCTATTTCGCCTCCGACATCGCCTATCACGCCAACAAGTTCGAGCGCGGCTTCGACAAGGTGATCGACATCTGGGGCGCCGATCACCACGGCTACATTGCGCGCGTCAAGGGCGCCTTGCGCGCGCTCGACCTCGACGCCGACAAGCTCGACGTCGCGCTGGTGCAGTTCGTCAGCCTGTTCCGCGACGGCGCGAAGGTTTCGATGTCGACGCGCTCCGGGGAATTCGTCACCCTGCGCGAACTGCGCGCGGAAGTCGGCAACGACGCCTGCCGCTTCTTCTACCTGCTGCGCAAGTGCGACCAGGCGCTCGATTTCGACCTGACCCTGGCAAAGAGCGAGAGCAGCGACAACCCCGTCTATTACGTGCAGTACGCCCATGCCCGCATCTGCTCGGTGCTGTCGCAATGGGGCGGCAACGCCGCGGGACTTCCGCAGGCCGACCTCGCGCCGCTGACCGGCGAGAAGGAACTCGCGCTGTGCGCGCGCATCGCCGCCTTCCCGGCCGTCATCGCCGGCGCGGCGCAGGAATACGCGCCCCACAGCGTGGCGTTCTACCTGCGCGAGCTCGCCGCGGAATTCCACGGCTGGTACAACGCGGAGCGCCTGCTGGTCGACGACGAGGCGGTGAAGCGCGCACGCCTCGCGCTGGCCGTCGCGGTGCGCCAGGTGCTGAAAAACGGATTGAGAATACTCGGCGTATCGGCGCCGGAGACCATGTGACATGAAGAAGTTCGAACCCAGGCAACAAGCCTCCCGCAAGACGGGCGGCCGCAAGAGCGGCGGCGGCACGCTGCTCGGCGTTTTCATCGGCCTCGTCATCGGCGTGCTGATCGCCTCCGGCGTCGTCTGGTACATCAACAAGGCGCCCCTGCCCTTCCAGGACAAGACCAACCACGCCACCGAGCGGCCGGTCGAGAAGGGTGCGGCGAAGGCACCCGAGCCGCTGCCCGGCAAGCCCGGCGACAAGGTCGGCGAGAAGCCGCGCTTCGAGTTCTACAAGATCCTGCCGGGCGGGCAGGAAGCCACGCCCGGACCGGCCGCCGCGGCACCGGCCCCGGCGGCGTCCGGCGGCGCTGCCGCCGCCGCGCC
>DASVZI010000194.1:0-2635 GCA_036391735.1 Rhodocyclaceae bacterium | reverse complement strand
CGGCGCGAGACCATCGCGGAGTACCTCGCGGAATACGGCCTGCGCCCGGAAGCCTGCACGGATTTCGCGGCCTTCCTCGGCGCCGAGGCGCGCTTCATGCTCGGCACCGCCCCGCTCTCCGGCGGCTTCATGCTGCCGCAGGGCGGCGTCGCGATCCTGACCGAGAACGAACTTTATGCCGCCACCGCGCGGCCGCGCCATCGGCGCAGCGACGCGCGCCACGCCAGTCTGGAGGGCTGGCTGCGCGACCTCTCGGAACTGCGCATCGGCGATCCCGTGGTGCACGAATCGCATGGGATCGGACGCTACCGGGGCCTGGTGCACCTCGACTACGGCGACGGCGACGATGAATTCCTGCACCTCGAGTACGCCGAGGGCGCCACGCTCTACGTGCCGGTGGCGCAGCTGCATGTCATCTCGCGCTACAGCGGCGCCGATCCCGAGGCGGTCGAACTGCACCGCCTGGGCTCCGGCCAATGGGAGAAGGCCAAGCGCAAGGCTGCCGAGCAGGTGCGCGACACCGCGGCCGAGCTGCTGCACCTCTACGCCCAGCGTGCCGCGCGCCAGGGGCACGCCTTCAACTTCAAGCAGCACGACCTCGAAGCCTTCGCCGACGGCTTCGGCTTCGAGGAGACCCCCGACCAGCTTGCGGCCATCACCGCGGTGGTCGAGGACATGCGCTCGGGCAAGCCGATGGACCGCCTGGTCTGCGGCGACGTCGGCTTCGGCAAGACGGAAGTGGCGCTGCGCGCCGCCTTCGTCGCCGTCGCCGACGGCAAGCAGGTCGCGGTGCTGTGTCCGACCACGCTGCTCGCCGAGCAGCATTACCAGACCTTCGCCGACCGTTTCGCCGACTGGCCGGTCAAGGTCGCCGAGCTGTCGCGCTTCAAGAACGCGAAGGAGCAGGCCGAAGCGATCCGCGCCGTCGGGGAGGGCAAGATCGACGTCCTTATCGGTACCCACCGGCTGCTGCAGAAAGACGTGTCGTTCTCGCGCCTGGGGCTGGTCATCGTCGACGAGGAGCATCGCTTCGGCGTGCGCCAGAAGGAGGCGCTCAAGGCCTTGCGCGCGGAGGTCGACGTGCTGACGCTCACCGCCACGCCGATTCCGCGGACGCTCGGACTCTCGCTCGAAGGCCTGCGCGACTTCTCGGTCATCGCCACGGCGCCGCAGAAGCGGCTGGCCATCAAGACCTTCGCATCGCGCTGGTCCGACGGCCTGGTGCGCGAGGCCGTGCTGCGCGAGTTCAAGCGCGGCGGCCAGGTGTACTTCCTGCACAACGAGGTGGAAACCATCGACAACATGCGCGAGCGGCTCGCCAAGCTGCTCCCCGAAGCGCGCATCGTCGTGGGCCACGGCCAGCTGCCGGAACGCGAACTCGAGCGCGTGATGCGCGAATTCACCCAGCAGAAGCACAACCTGCTGCTGTGCTCGACGATCATCGAGACCGGCATCGACAACCCGCACGCCAACACCATCGTCATCAACCGCGCCGACAAGTTCGGCCTGGCCCAGCTGCACCAGCTGCGCGGTCGCGTCGGGCGGTCGCATCACCAGGCTTATGCCTACCTGCTGACGCACGAGGACGCCAAGCCGACGCCGCAGGCACAGCGGCGGCTCGATGCCGTGCTGGCGATGGAGGAACTCGGCGCCGGCTTCTTCCTCGCCATGCACGACCTCGAGATACGCGGCGCAGGCGAAGTGCTGGGCGAGAATCAGAGCGGCGAGATGCAGGAGATCGGCTTCGCCTTGTACGCCAACATGCTCAATGCCGCGGTCAAGGCCCTCAAGGAGGGCAAGGCGGTGCCCGACCTCACGCAGCCGCTGGCCGTCACCTCCGAGATCAACCTGCGGGCACCGGCGCTGCTGCCCGACGCCTACTGCCCCGACGTGCACGAGCGCCTGACGCTCTACAAGCGTCTCGCCAACTGCGAAACGGAGGACGACCTGCGCACCATGCAGGAGGAACTGATCGACCGTTTCGGCGAGCTGCCGGCGCAGGCGCAGGCGCTGCTCGAGACGCACCGGCTGCGCATCCTGGCGCGGCCGCTCGGCATTTCGAAGCTCGATGCCGGCGCCGTCTCGATCCAGGTCCAGTTCGTGCCGAACCCGCCCATCGATCCGACCAGCATCATCAAGCTGATCCAGTCCGACCGCAACTTCAAGCTCGCCGGGCCGGACAAGCTGGCCTGGAAGCGCGAGAGCCCGACGCTCAGCCACCGGGTAAGCGCCGCGAGGGACCTGTTCCGTCGACTTGCGCCCGAGAACGGGCGCGGCTCATGAATCTACCGGGATTCCGTTAGCCGCAGTACCGGAAATACGGGATTCAACAGTCCTGCCCGTCCCCCTAAGATTCTTCCGCTTCAGGGACGGAAGACATGCCTGCGACAATCGAGGTGATGATCGTCGATCGCCATGCGATCGTGCGCGAATGCATCAGGAGAATCGCCGCCGACACGGCGGACATCGCGATAGCCGACGAGGCATCGAGCCTGCGGGCGGCCTCAGCGGCGGTTCGCAGCCGCCGCTTCGACCTGCTGGTCGCCGACATCGCGACCGAGGGCGGCATCGCGCTCGATGGGATCCGGCAGCTCAGGTCGATCGCCCCTGCCGTTCCGATCCTCGTCTTCAGCGG
>DASVZI010000193.1:0-9635 GCA_036391735.1 Rhodocyclaceae bacterium | reverse complement strand
CGCGTGCGCCGGGCGGCGGACGCAGGTAGCGCAGCGCCGGCGGTCCTGCCCGCCGTGCCGCGATGGCCGCGACCTGGGCGCGCGTCGCCTCGCTGCCGTCGTCGTCCACGACGACGATCTCGAAGCGGTCGGGTGCGAAGCTCTGGTTGAACAAGGCCTCCAGGCAGTGCGCCAGGCCTTCCGGGCGCCGGTAGGTCGGCACCACCACCGAGCACAGCAGGGCGGCCGTCATTGCGGCTTCTCCAGCAGGAAGGACCCGATCGCCAGCGCATCGAGCGGCGTCGAGTGGAAGGCGGTGATCGCGTCGCGCGGCGTGCAGACGATCGGCTCGCCGCGCACGTTGAACGAGGTGTTGACGAGCACCGGCACGCCGGTGCGGTCGGCGAAGGCGCGCAGCAGCGCGTGGAAGCGCGGATGGGCGCGCGCCGAGACCGTCTGGACGCGCGCCGTGCCGTCGACATGAACCGCGGCCGGGATGCGCGCGGCGCGCTCCGGCCGCACGTCGAAGACGAACAGCATGAAGGGCGCCGGCTCCGCGGCGGCGCCGCCGCGCGCGACGAACCAGTCGCCGGCCGCCTCCTCGAGCACCGCCGGTGCGACCGGACGGAAGTCCTCGCGGTCCTTGAGTTCGTTGAGGCGCGCCTGCATCGCGGCGTCGAGCGGCGAGGCGAGGATGGAGCGCGCGCCCAGCGCCCGCGGCCCGAATTCCATGCGCCCCTGGAACCAGCCGACGATGCGGCCGCGCGCGAGCAGCTCGGCCGTTTCGCCGGCGAGGTCGTGCGCGCGCCGGTAGGGCAGCTTCGCCCAGGCCAGCAGCCGCTCGATCTCGTCGTCGTCGAACTGCGGCCCGAGGTAGGCGTCATCCATCTGCCAGCCGCGCGGGCCGCCGCGCTGCTGCAGGTCGACCCACAGCGCGGCGCCGAGCGCCGTGCCGGCGTCGCCGGCCGCCGGCTGCACCCAGACGCGCTCGAACAGTCCGCTGTCGCGCAGCCGCGCATTCGCCACGCAGTTCAATCCCACGCCACCGGCAACGCAGAGCTGCGGCGCGTCGCTGTGCGCGCGCAGCCAGCCGGCCAGGTCGAGCACGGCGTCCTCCAGCGCGCTCTGCAGCGAGGCCGCCAGGTCGAAGTGGGCCTGCTCGAGCGGCGCGCCGCGGCGGCGCGGCGGACCCCAATGGCGCGCCAGCTGCGCCTCGACGTCCGCGAGCACGCGGAAGCCGCCGTTGCCGTCGAGCTGCAGCAGGGTGTCGAAGAGCTCCCGATAGACGGGCCGGCCGTAGGACGCCAGCGCCATCACCTTGTACTCGTCGCTCGCGTGAAGGAAGCCCAAGTGCCGCGTCACGTCCTCGTAGAGCAGGCCGAGCGAATGGGGAAACTCGATTTCGCGCAACCGCGTCAGCGTGCCGCCTCGCCACACCGCCAGGGTGGTGGTAGCGCGCTCGCCACGGCCGTCGAGCGTCATGACCGCGCTGCAATCCTCGCCGTGGCGCGGCGCGGCGAGGAAGGCGCTCGCCTCGTGAGCGAGGTGGTGCTCGACGAAATGCCACCGATAGCCCTCGCCCTCCCGCGCGCCCTCGACGCGCTCGCGCAGATGCAGCGGCGCGCCGCCCGCCAGCTGGCGCGGCGCGTTCAGCACGTAGGCATGGAACAGCGGCTCCCAGGGCGAGGCCCACGGTCCATGCTCCTCGGCGCCGTTGGCGGGACGGGTCCAGTGCCGCGACGGTTCGAGCGGCAAGCTGACGTGGTCGCCACCCCGGTGGCCGGGCATCAGCGCGGGATCGAACGAATAGGCGACATGCGAGACGTCGGCGAGCCGGATGCCGGCGGCGGCGAGGCAATAGTCGATCGCCGCGAACGGCAGCTCCCAGGCGGTGAAGGGCACCGGCCGCTTGGCGTGCTTGACGCGGGTGAAGCGCTCTTCCTCCGCTGCCGCGATAACCACGCCGTCCCGGACCAGGCAGGCGGCGCTGTCGTGGAAGGCGGCGTTGATGCCTAGGGTGTACATGGCGTCAGTGCTCCTTGGGAGGCGTCAGCAGACACCTGGCTTGCGACCGCTTTGGGCGACAAGGCGCGTTCCGGTGCAGTAGCCGGCTGGCGACCCGCCGCGGGCGACGGGGGAGTGCCGACGCTCCGCCGCTATCGCGGCCCACGGCGCGCTTTGCACAGCGCGCCGGCTCCGGCAGCGCGGAGCAGTGCTCCGCGAAACCCTGCCTACGCCCCCCGGCCCGGATGAGACAGAAGCCCGGGCCTCCTCCTTTACCTACGCGTCGGCACTCCCCCGCCACCCGCTGCTTGATGCTCTTGCCCCCGGACGGCAACCACCGTTCCTGGGCCGATGGGGTGCCCTGCTGCACGCAGGTAAAGGAGGAGGCGGACGCCTTATCGCTCTTGTCCGCCGGAGGACACGGAGTGCAGCAGGGCACCCCATCGGCCCGCGTGGCTGCATCGCCTTGAAGTCGAGAAGGCATCACCCTAGCCATCCTCCGCAGGTGCCAGCCGCGCGACAACGTGGGTATGCGGCAGCGGCGCAGGTGCGACCGCCCGATCCGCCCCTTCCTCGAGCAGCAGCCGCGCGGCCTCCGCGATGCGCGCGGGATCGAGCAGGCGCAGGCAGTCGTGATGGCCTTGCGGGCAGACGCTGCGGTAGCAGAAGCGGCAGGGCACGTCGTGCGTCAGCACCCGGTGCGGCACCTGCCACGGCGCATGCTGGGGATTGGTCAGCGCATAGACGTCGACCACCGGCGTGCCCAGTGCCGCGGCGATATGCACCGGTCCGGTGTTGTTGGCGATCAGCAGCGCGGCGGGCGCCAGCACGGCGCCGAGTTCGCCCAGACCGAGTTGCCCGGCCAGCGACACCGTCTTGCAGATGCCGCCCAGCCGCTCGCGCAGCGCCTCGCACAGCGGCGCCTCCTCGGCCGAACCGGTCAGCACCACCTGCAGCTCGTCCTGGCGCTGCATCGCCGCGCGCGCCTCGAGGAACAACTGCAACGCATCGCCGAAGCGCTCGACCGGATAGCGCCGCGACTCGGCGCTGGCGCCGGGGTGCACCACGACGCGCGGCAGCAGCGGCTCGACGCCGGCGTCGCGCAGATGCCGCATGGCCGCCTCGACGTCGCCCTCCTCGACGCGGAAGGACAGCCGCTCGTCGTCGGCGAAGCAGCCGACCGAACCGACCAGGTCGAGCTGGCGGCGCACTTCGTGCCGCAGCAGCTCGTGCGGCTCCGGATCGGCGATCCAGTCGGACAGCAGGTGGTAGGGATTCTCGCGGCAGTGCGCGAGGCGCAGCGGGATACCGGCCTGCCAGCACAGCAGCGCCGCCGGCAGCGGGCTCTGGCTGTAGGCGGTGAAGATCACCGCGGCATCGAAGGCGCGCGCGCGGATCTGCAGCATCGCCTCCCAGAGATCGTCGGGCAGCGGCGCCTCGCCCGGCATCCAGGGACAGGCCAGTTCCAGCACCGCGTCGACTTCCGGCACGCGAGCCGCGGCCGCCGCGCCCGACCCCGCGGCCAGCAGCGTGATGGTGCGCCCCGGCGCGCCCTGGCGCAGCGCGCGCAGCGCCGGCGAAGTCATCAGCACGTCGCCGAGGTTGTCGAGCCGCACGGCGAGGATGCGCCGCGCGCCATGCCAGGCCTGGCGTCCGGCGCGGGTCTTCAGGCTTCCGGCAGCATCCATGGCGGACTCCTGAAGCGCCGGATGCCGGCTCGCCTGCCCTCGCGCGGGAACAGGATGTGTTGTGCCGCTTCGCCGAAGCTGTGCACCACGCAGGTGGGGCGCCGCCACGGCCCGGGCAGCCACTCGGTCTCGCCGCCGACGTCGAGCAGGATGGTGCGGCAGCCGGCGCGGTTGCCGGCCTCGATGTCGTCCAGGATGTCGCCGACGAGCCAGGAGCGCGCCAGTTCGTAGCCGTGGTCGGCGGCGGCGCGCCAGATCAGTCCCGGCTGCGGCTTGCGGCAACGGCACGCCACGGCATAGCGCGGGTCGCTGCCGGCCGGATCGTGCGGACAGTAGTACACCGCGTCGAGCGCCACGCCGTGCGGCGCCAGCAGTTCGGCGAGACGTTGCCAGACCGCCTCGAGCTCGTCCTCCGAGAACGCGCCGCGCGCCACGCCGCCCTGGTTGCTGACGAGGACGATGGCATAACCGGCACCGCGCAACTCGGCCAGCGCCGGCGCCGCACCGGGCATCAGCTCGATGCGTGCGGGATCCACGTTGTCGGGTACGTCGCGCACCAGGGTGCCGTCCTTGTCGACGAACACGGCGCGCGGCGCGCCTTTGCGGGCATCTACGGCCATGAGGTCTCTCCCATCGGCAGCACCATGATCTCCGGGATCACGCTGTCGCCCGGCAGGCAGAGCGCCTGCAGCACGGCCGCCGCGACGGCCGCCGGCGGCTGCAGCAGCGCCGGATCGAGATCCGGGAAGCGCTCGAACAGGAAGGGCGTGCGCATGCCGCCGGCGATCACCGCGGTCACCTTGACGCCGTGGCCGCGCAGCTCGGCGTGCAGCGCGTGCGACAGTCCGAGCAGGCCCCACTTGCTGGCGTGGTAGGCCGCCGCGTTGGGCCAGCTGCGCCGCGACGCCGTCGAGCAGATGTTGACGATGTGGCCGCCGCGGCGCGGCTTCATATGCATGGCGGCACGCCGGGCGAGCAGGAAGGGACCGCGCAGGTTGGTGGCGAGGATGGTGTCCCACTGCGCCGGCGTCAGCTCCTCGACGGGCAGCGTGACGTCGACGCCGGCGTTGTTCACCAGGATGTCGATCCGGCCGAAACGTTCCAGCGCGGCGTTGAAGCAGGCATCGACCGCCGCCTCGCGCCGCACGTCGAGCTGCTGCGCGAAGGCCGCGAACCCCCGCTCGGCAAGACTGCCCGCCACCTCGTCGGCGAGTTCCTGCCGCAAGTCCGCCACCCCAACGCGGACCCCGGCTTCCGCCAGCGCCTCGCAGATGGCGGCGCCCAGACCGCGCCCGCCGCCGGTGACGAGCGCGACGCGGCCCGCCAATGCCTGCCTGGTATCCGTCATGCCTGCAGCCTCCGTTCGAGCGCCGGCCGCAGCGGCGGCACGGCGACGTCGCGATAGACGCGCGCCAGCTGCTCGGCCACCAGGCGCCAAGTGAATTGCCGCCGCACTCGCCGCAGCCCGCGCTGGCCGAGTTCGCGGCGCAGCCCGGCGTCGCGCTGCAGCTGCGCCAGGCGCGCCGCCAGTGCATCCGGGACGCGCGGCGGCACCAGGTAGCCGGTGACGCCGTCGACGACGCTGTGCTGGATGCCGCCCACTGCCGCGCCGATCACCGGACAGGCGCAGGCCATCGCCTCGAGCGGCGTGATGCCGAAGGGCTCGTACCACGGCGTGCTGACGAAGACGTCGGCCGCGTTGTAGAAATCCCGCAGGCGATGGCGCGGCTGCCGGCCGGCGAAGCGCAACTGCCCGGCGACGCCCTCTTCGGCCGCGATCTTTGCAAGGCGACCGATCTCGGGGGTCAGCACCGGGTCGGGCTGGTCGCTTTCGCCGCCCACGACGAGCAGGGTCGCGCGTATGCCGTGGCGCCGCTTCAACGCCGCGATGCCGCGCACCACGTTGTCGACGCCCTTGCGCGGCACCATGCGGCCCAGCTGCAGCACCAGGAAATCGTTCTCGGCGAGGCCCAGCTCCGCGCGCAGCGTGCGGGGTCCCGGATAGAGCTCGTCGAGGTCGACGCCGCACGGCACGATCTCGACGCGGCCCGGATCGGCGCCGTACAGCTCGACGAGGTCGTCGCGATCGCACGGGCACTCTGCGATGACGCGATCGGCGTCGGCTACCAGGCGGTCCTCGATGTCGATGCGCTCGGCCGGGAAGGCGTCGGCGCTGCCCTGGTGACGGCGGCGCACCTTGCCGAGCGCGTGGAAGGTGACGACGAAGGGAATGCCGAAGCGCTCGCGCAGGCGCATCGCGGCCAGGCCCGACATGAAGAAGTTGGCATGGACGATGTCGTAGATGCCGCCCGTCGGCCCCAGCGAGGCGATCGCCAGGTGCGGCCCGCCGAAGCGCGAGGCGCGCGGACGGGAGCGCGCGAATTCCACCGCCGCGGCGCAGAACGACGGCATCAGCGGCAGCAGGGATTCCTTCGGCACGAAGCGGGCCGGTCCGGCGGGCACATGGATGACGCGCATGCGCGGCGGCAGCCCCGCCTCGACGACCGGCGGCTGCGACGGGTCGTCGCGCCGCGTGAAGACATCGACGCGATGGCCGGCGCGCGCGAGTTCCGCCGCGACGTGCGCAACGTAGACGTTCTGGCCGCCGCAATCGACGCCGCCCGGCGTCGCGAGCGGAGAGGCATGTTCGCTGATGAGGGCAATGTTCATGTCGCGCAGCCGGCGGTGAGTTTGCCGCCTGCCACTGCAATTGATATGCCCGTCGCGGCGTGCGCCCTGCGCCCGTCGTTCGCGGAGCCGTGTCCACCGCGGTGCACGCGGCGCTTCACCGCATCGGCCCGACCGCCCGCGCCGGCCGCCCGCGAGGCCTGGGCGCGGAAGTAATTCTTGCGCTCACCGGACAAACTTACTGGCACGCCTTGCGCTGGAGAGAGCGGAACCCGCCTCCTGCGCGGTGTCGCGCACGGGCATGGCGCTTGCGTTTGCGAGGTCGTTCGAAAAATCTGTGCCCGAACAGCAGCCACGCAAAGGAGCCGCAAATGGAAAAGACGTCTGCAGAAACGCTCGCCAAGGAATCGGCGGATCGCACCGCCGCCCGTCTCGAACGCGCAGCCGCCGGCGCGCACGACATGGTGGACCGCGCCACCGACGCAGCGATGAGCGCCAGCCAGCGCATGAGCGCCACGGGGGCCGACCTGGCGGCAAGCGCCAGCCGCTGGACGGAAGCGACGCGCGAGCGCGTGCGGCGCAATCCCTTCGCCGCGATCGGCGTCGCCGTCGGCATCGCGCTCGGCATGGTGCTGGGCGCGGGCCTGTTCTTCCAGCGCCGCGAGCGCTGGACCGATCGGGAGACGCACGCGCACTGAAAGCCCGGCAGAGCGCGGCCGCCCGAAGTCGATGCGCCTCTCCCCGAGCGCGCCCGCCTTCGGCGACGGCGGACCGGTGCTGGTCGTGTCGCCGCATCTCGACGACGCCGTCATGAGTTGCGGCTGCCTGATCGCCACCCTGTCGCGCCGCCGCGCCGTGACGGTGGCCACGCTGTTCGCCGGTCGTCCGCGCGGCGCGCCGCCGGCGCTTACCGAATGGGACCGCGCAGCGGGGTTCGCACCGGGCCGCGATGCGGTCGGCGCGCGCCGCGGCGAGGACCGGGCTGCGCTCGCCGTCCTGGGCGCCGAGCACCGCTGGCTGCCGTTCGCCGACAGCCAGTATGGCGACTCGCCGCGCAGCGCCGCGATCGCGCGCCGCATCGACGCCCTGACTGCCGCGCGCTTGCCGTGGGACGCAGTCGTGTTCCCGCTCGGCCTGTTCCATTCCGATCACCGCCTGGCGCACGAGGCGGTGCTGCTGCTGCTGCGACGAACGCCTTCATGCCGCAACTGGATCGCCTACGAGGACGTGCCCTACCGGCGCCTGCCGGGACTGGCCGAGGCGGCGCTGCGCCGCCTGCGCCGTGCCGGGCTGGCGCCGCGCGGCGCGCGCATTTCCGCGGATGGCGCAGCGCGCCGTCGCAAGGCCCGCGCCCTCGCCTGCTATCGCTCGCAACTGACGGCGCTCGCCACGCCTGGCCGGCTCGGCCACGCGGACGCCTGGACCGAGGAAGGCTACTGGCTGCTGCGCGCTCCCTCGAACGGGGGCCGGCCGCGATGAACCGTCCCACGGCCCGCCCGGCCACCCGGCCTGCAGCGCCCAGCCGCGACATGGCCGCACCGGTCGCCGTCGTCGTCCTCACCCACAACCGGCGGCGCGAGGTGCTGCGCACGATGGCGAGGCTGGCGGCGCTGCCCGAGGCGCCGCCGCTCTGCGTGGTCGACAACGGCTCCGGCGACGGCACCGCGGTGGCCCTGGCGCGCCGCTTCCCCCAGGTGCGCCTGGTCCATCTCGAGCACAACGCCGGCGCGGCCGGGCGCAACGCCGGCGCACAGGCCGTGCACGCCGACTACGTGGCCTTCTGCGACGACGATACCTGGTGGGCGCCCGGTTCGCTGGCCGAGGCAGTCCGGCTGCTCGACGAGCATGCCGGGCTGGCGGTGGTCACCGCGCGCGTGCTGGTCGGCAGCCGCGAGCGCGAGGATCCGACCTGCGCGATCATGGCCGCCAGCCCCGTGCCGGCGCCGCCCGGATTCCCGGGCACCGCCGTGGTCGGCTTCCTCGCCGGCGCCTGCGTCATGCGGCGCAGCGCCTTCCTGCTGGCCGGCGGCTTCGAACCGCGCCTGCTGATCGGCGGCGAAGAGGCGCTGCTGGCGCTCGACCTGATGGCGGCCGGATGGTGGCTCGGCTACGCGCCGGCGCTGGTCGTGCATCACCATCCGTCCACGCATCGAGATTCGCTGCGCCGACGGCAGCTGCTGCTGCGCAATGCGCTCTGGTGCGCCTGGCTGCGGCGCCCCGCCCGAAGCGCGTGGCGGGAAACGCGCCGGCGGCTGCGCGAAGCGCGCCGCGATCCGCAACTGCTGCGCGGCGTGGCGGAGGCGATCGCGGGGCTGCCCTGGACGCTGGCCAGCCGCCGCGTCATCCCGCCGACGGTGGAGCGCCAGCTGCAGCGGGTGGAGGCGGCATGAACGTGCTGCGTCTTCCCCGCCGCATCACGGTGCCGCCGCAATTGCGGCATGCCGGGCGGCTCGCGCTGGCGACCGCCAACCACTGGGCGCAGGACCGCTGCGCCTCGATGTCGGCTTCGCTCGCCTTCTATGCCGCGTTCTCCCTGGCCCCGCTGCTGGTGGTCGCCGTCGCCGTCGGCAGCATCTTCTTCGGCCAGCATGCCATCGAGGGCCGCCTCTACACCGAGCTCGAGTCGCTGATCGGGCGCGACGCCGCGCTCACCACCCAGCTGGTGCTCGCCAATGCGTGGCGCGCCGGCGAGGCCAGGACCCTCGGCTGGCTGTCGCTCGCCGGCACGGCCGTCGGCGCCACCGCCACCTTCGTCGAACTCAATAGTTCGCTCGACGCCATCTGGCACGCGCCGCCGCCGCGCCGCGCCCTGCCGGCACTGATCCGCGTGCGCCTGGTGTCCTTCGGCCTGGTCGTGGGCGCCGGCTTCCTGCTGGTGGTGCTGCTGGTCGCCGACGCTGCCATCGTCTATATCACCGAGCTGCTGTTCGCCAACGGCCTGCTCGGCGCGCTGATGAACGGCATCCAGCACCTGGCTTCGTTCGCCTTCCTCTGCCTCGCCTTCACCGCGCTGCTCAAGGTCCTGCCCGACGTGCCGGTCGACTGGCGCGACGCCTTCGGCGGCGGCCTGGCCGGCGCCGCGCTGTTCGCGGTGGGCAAGCACCTGTTCGCCGTTTACCTGGCGGACGCCGCCAACACCAGCGTGTTCGGGGCCGCCAGCTCGCTGGCCGTGCTGATGATGTGGCTGTTCTTCTCGGCTGCCGCCTTTCTCGTCGGGGCGGAATTCGCCGCCGCGCTGGGCCGCGAGCGGCGCAGCGCGCCGCAGGCGGAGGAGGCGCGCTGATGGCCGTCGCGGTCCACCGCCCGGGACCCATCCCGCGCCGGCCGGGCGCCCGG
>DASVZI010000192.1:0-2083 GCA_036391735.1 Rhodocyclaceae bacterium | reverse complement strand
GCCGAAGTCGAAGTTCTTGAGGGTGAGGCGATCGGCACCGTCGGTGAAGCTCACCTCGAGGTCGGCGCCGACCTTCTTGTAGATGACCGATTCATCGGCGCTCTTCCATTCTTCACCCGCCTTGATGACTTTTACGCCGGCGGCCAACGTCTTGCCGTTGCGCAGGATCCTGCCGCCGTCGGTGTCGTCGATGACGTCCTTGCCGTCGCCCGTGACGAACCAGTAGGTGTCGTTCCCCTCCCCGCCCTGCAGCTCATCATCGCCGCGGCCGCCTTCGAGATAGTCGTCGCCGGCGTTGGCGGTGAGGATGTCGTCGCCGTCCATGCCGTAGAGATGGTCGGCGAGCGCGCCGCCGTCGAGCCGCTCCGAGGCGGTGCCGCCGAAGGCGATGTTCCGCGTCATGGCGGAGGGACCGTCGGGTGCGAAGGCCGACCTGACGGTGACGGTCGTGCCGCTGCGCGCATCCTTGAAGTCGATCTGGTCGGCGTCAATCGGTGCGACGATTTCCTTATTGGCCTGGTTGCCTCTCAGCCAGTAGCCGAGCATGACGGCGCGGTCGGCCAGCCATTGATCGCTGAAGCATCGCTGGCCGGCGGGGACCTGCCGATCAGCCTGCCACCGAGAATAGAGGTCGCCCCAGGCGCTGCTGAGGGAGGCATCGCCGGTCGGCTTGAGGACGAAAGGACTCAGCGCATACAGGGCGGCGAAGGCGTTGAAGTCGTCCCGGGCCTGTTCCTTCAGGGCGGGCGACGATGGTGCCAGGGTGAAGCCGCCAAGCAGTTGGGCATCCTTGGCTTTGGTGAGAACGTCATTGAGCTTGAGGTAGAAGGCGTCGCGGCCGGTGTACTCCGTGTTGGGGATATTCTCGATGGACCACCATGTGTTGCCCTCGGGATCGCCTTTGAGGCGCGATCCGGCGTTGGCCGGGCCGAGCAGCAGGTCCGCCAGGGCGTTGACGACGGTCTCGAGCACGTCGCCTTCGCATTTGCCGTCCGTGCCGGCGGTGCTTTCCGCGACCAGCTTGGAGGCGTTCTTGAAGATCGTCTCGATCTCGCCCTGGGTCGCGTCCGGGGCAAGCTGCTGGAGCGCGTTCTGAACGTTCAGCGAATCGACGAGTAGCACCAGGCTGTGGGTGTCGGCGAAGTCGTTGTTGGCGTAATGATCGACGAGCAGCTTCGCGTCCAGGTAGTCGAGCGAAGCCGTCGCGGCGTCGCGCGTGACGCTCCCGCGGTACAAGGGCTGGTCTTCGATGAACACCGGCACATCGGCGCCGCAATGCCATTGGCTGTTCGCTACGGCCGCATAACTGAAGATGCCGGTCGTCTCGGTGCCGACGACATCGTACTGGTTGCTCCGCCGAGTCCCGTAGCGCTTGCCGGCGATGGCCTGGATCCCGCCGATCACGATAGCGGCCGATTCCGTGCGCTGCGCGGCCAGGTCCACGGCCAGGCGGTAGTCGAGGTTCTCGGCAAGGGTTGTGGCGGGGTCGGAGAGCTGCGGCGATTCGCCTGCTCTGGCGCCTGTGCCTCCGGCAGTGAACGTGGCGATGCGCAATGCCTCTGCTTGCTGGCCGGCGATGTCGTTCAGGGCCTTGAGCAGGGTGGCCTTTTCCGAGGCGAACTGCGCCGGGGACGGGCCATCGAGATCGTGCAGGTCGATCGAGAAGTTCTCCACCTCGCTGATCGCGGTGCGGGTGCGCATGAGGGCGAAGGCGGTTCGCGTGCGGATGTTGTCCTGGGTGCTGGCATCGTCCGGCAGTCGCGCAGGATCGATCTCCGCCTTGATCTGTTCGTACAGGTTCGCGACTTCGGGGATGGTGAAGAGTCTCGCCTTGACTTCACCGGTGCGCTCTCGCAGGCTCTTGACGTCGTCCTGGAATTCCATCAGGACCTCTTTCAGCGACTGCGCTGTCGCGTCAATATTGTCGATCTGCCCGACGCCGGCGCCGTTGAAGGTGACCACCTCCTTGACGGCATAGCGGCCGTCGGCCAGCTTGTCCTGGTAGTGCAGCAGGTTGAAGGCCGTGGCCAAGTGCCCGCCGAGACTGTAGCCGGTGACCGAAAACTGCTTGCCCTCCAGCGGG
>DASVZI010000191.1:0-1608 GCA_036391735.1 Rhodocyclaceae bacterium | reverse complement strand
TTGATGCCCGCGTCGCGCAGCATCTTGGCGGTGCCGCCGGTCGACAGGATAGTGACGCCGAGCGCGGCGAGATCGCGCGCGAAATCAACGACGCCGCGCTTGTCGGAGACGCTGATCAGGGCTTGCGTGACTTTAGACATTGTGGGGGGTCCTCAAAGCAGATTGTGATCGGTCAGTTTCTTGCGAAGCGTGTTGCGGTTGATGCCGAGCATGTCCGCGGCCACCGTCTGGTTGCCGCCGGCGTGCTTCATCACCACTTCCAGCATCGGCTTTTCGACGCAGCACAGCACCATGTCGTAGATGCCGGCCGGGTTCTCGCCGTCGAGATCCCTGAAGTAGCGGTTCAGGGCGCGACGGACGCAATCTGATATTTCTGCACTCATGCGGCTATTGCCTCGTCGATGTAGGTGAGACGGTCGTTGGCGGCGGCCTGGGCGAGGAAGAACTCGTCCGTGGCGGCAAGCTGCTCGGCGACGGTCTGCATCTGGTTCATGGCATGCCGGAAGCGCGCGGCGCCGGCGATGCCCTTGGTGTACCAGCTGATGTGCTTGCGCGCGACCTTCACGCCGGTGTCTTCGCCGTAGAAGGCGTAGAGATCGGTGAGGTGGCCGCGCAGGATGCGATGGATCTCGGCCACTTCGGGGGCGGGCAGCAACGTGCCGGTGTTGAGATAGTGTTCGATCTCGCGGAACAGCCACGGCCGGCCTTGCGCGGCGCGGCCGATCATGAGGCCGTCGGCCTTGGTGTGTTCGAGAACGAACCTGGCTTTCTGCGGGGTGGTGATGTCGCCGTTGGCGATGACCGGTATGTTCACCTGCGTCTTCACCTGGGCGATCGTGTCGTATTCCGCTTCTCCCATGTACTGGTCAGAGCGGGTGCGGCCGTGGATGGCGATCGCGCGCACGCCGCTCTCTTCGGCGATGCGGGCGATGGCCGGCGCGTTCTTGTTATTGCGGTCCCAGCCGGTGCGGAACTTCAAGGTCACCGGCGTATCCGGAACGGCGCCGACGACGGCCTCGAGGATGCGCGCGACCAGCGCCTCGTCCTTCATCAGCGCCGACCCGGCCATGACGTTGCAGACCTTCTTGGCCGGGCAGCCCATGTTGATGTCGACGATCTGCGCGCCCTGGTCCACGTTGTACTTCGCCGCCTCGGCCATCAGCTTGGGATCGGCGCCGGCGATCTGCACGGAAATCGGCTCGACCTCGCCTTCGTGGTTGGCGCGCCGCAAGGTCTTGGCGCTCTTGTAGAGCAGCGAGTTGGAGGTCACCATCTCCGACACCGCGAGGCCCGCGCCGAGCTGCTTGCAAAGCTGGCGGAACGGACGATCGGTGATCCCGGCCATGGGCGCGACAAATAGGTTATTGCGCAGCTCGAAGCCGAGGAAGTTCATGGAGGGGTGCCGAAACGGGGAAGGCGCGGATTCTACTCCATGGCGCCTAATTTTTGTGCAATGGGGTGGGGGCTTTGGGTTGCGTCGCGGCGCTCGGGCCGGCAGGGTGCCCTGCTTCGCTCCGTGTCCCCCGGCGGACAAGGGCGATAGAGCGTCCGCCTCCTCCTTTACCTGCGCGAAGCAGGGCACCCCACCGGCCCATGAACCGTGGCAGC
>DASVZI010000190.1:0-11534 GCA_036391735.1 Rhodocyclaceae bacterium | reverse complement strand
CCGGGCTCGGTGGATTTCGAGACCATGCGCGAGCATGTGTTGGCGAAGGGGAAGTGAATGAATCAACTCTGGCTTACCGCCAAGCTCGACATCTCGGAAACCCTGCGCGCCCGCTGGTTCTACATCTACACGCTGGTGTTCGGCGGCATCGTCGCGCTGCTGTTCGTCTTCGGGCTCACGGAATCGCGCGTGCTCGGCTTCATCGGGCTGTCGCGACTGCTTGTGACGTACATCCAGCTCACCATGGCGATCCTGCCGATCTTCGTGCTGCTGACTACGGTGCGTTCGGTGGCCGGCGACCGCGAGGCGGGCGTGTTCGAATACCTGCTGTCGCTGCCCGTGTCGCTGGTGGCGTGGTTCTGGGGCAAGCTGATCGGGCGCTACGTGCTGATCTTCGCGCCGGTGTTCCTCGCCATGGTCATGGCCGTCGGCATTGCCGTCATCAAGGGCATCGACGTGCCGTGGGATATGTTCGGCTACTACACGCTGCTGCTGGCCGCGATGGCCTTGTGCTTCCTCGGGCTCGGCATGCTGATCTCCGCGCTGGCGCGCAGCACCGACATGGCGCAGGGCGCGGCCTTCCTGTTGTGGCTCGGCCTGCTGCTGTTCCTCGACCTCATCCTGCTCGGCCTCATGATCCAGGGCCGCGTCGCGCCCGAGGTCGCGGTGGCGGTCGCCCTCGCCAATCCCCTGCAGGTGTTCCGCACCGCCGCGCTGGCGCTGTTCGACCCGCAGCTGATCGTGCTCGGCCCCTCGGCCTACGTGATCCTCGACACCTTCGGCACCGCGGGCTACAAAGTGTTCGCGCTCGTTTATCCTGCGGCATTGGGCTTCCTCAGCGCGGCCGTCGGCTACGAGGTGTTCCGGCGCGGCGACCTGCCTTGAGGCGGCCTTCTCCTCCCATTGCCATGGAAGCCGCCACGATGAACGCACCAGCCGAACCGTCGCTCGCCGCACTCCCGAATCCGCTGCTGCGCTACTTCGCCGCCACCCGGCCGGCCTTCCTCAGCGTCACCTTCGTCGGCTGCCTGCTCGGCCTGGCCAGCGCGGCGGCCGGCGGCGTCCGCCTCGATCCGCTGGCGGCGACGATCACCACCTTCTTCGCGCTGGTGGCGCACGCGGCGGTGAACGTGCTGAACGACTACTTCGATGCGCAGAACGGCACCGACGCCGCCAACCTCGATCGCATCTTCCCGTTCACCGGCGGCAGCCGCTTCATCCAGAACGGCGTGATGTCGGTCGCCGCCACCGGCGTGTTCGGCTACGCGCTGTTGTTCTCCGTCATACCGGCAGGGCTTTGGCTGACGGCAAGCAGCGCCCCGGGCCTGGTAGGCATCGGCATCTGCGGCCTCTTCATCGGCTGGGCCTACTCGGCGCCGCCGCTGCACCTGGTCAGCCGCGGCCTCGGCGAATTCTGCGTCACCGCGGGCTGGGTGCTGATCGTCGTCGGCACCGACTTCGTCCAGCGGCGCGGCTTGGCCTTCGCGCCCCTGGCCGCCGGCCTCGGCTTCGCGCTGCTGGTGGCGAACCTGCTCTACATCAACCAGTTTCCGGACGCGCGCGCCGATGCCAAGGCCGGCAAGCGAACCCTGGTAGTGCGGCTTGGCCCGGCTCGCGCGCGCTGGGGCTACGTCGTCGTCGCCGCGCTGTGCGGCGCATGGCTGGCGGCCTGCATCGCGGCGGGCGCGCTGCCGAAGGCGGCGGCGCTGGCGCTGCTGCCCCTGGCGTTCTCGGCAGCGGCCGCGCATCGGCTGTGGCGCTGCGCCGAGCGCCCGGCCGGGCTGGCGCCGGCCATCAAGATGACCATCCTTGCCGCCATTGCCCACGGCGCGGTGCTTGCGGGGACACTGGCTCTTTCCTAGACCACCGAGGGAACTCATGAAGAAGATCTGCCTGCCGATCCTGCTCGCCGCCTCCATCGGCGCGGCGCATGCCGCCGACGCGCCTGCCGAAGCCGGCGTGTCGGCCGTCGAGGCGCTGGGACGCCTCAACGGGCAGGCCCTGGCCTGCAGCGAGACCGCCATCTCGGCGCAGGCCAAGCAGCTGATGCTGAAGTACGCGCCGCGCACGTCGCGCTACGGAACGACCTTCGAACAGGCGACGCAACTCGGCTTCGCCGATCAGGTGAAGTCGAGGGTGTGCCCGGCCGCGGCGGCGCTGTCCGCGCGGCTGGACGCGGTCGCCGAGGAACTCGAACGCAAGCTGCCGGCGGTTCAGTGACGCGACTGCGCACCTTCCTGGCGGGATTGGCCGCCGTGCTCATGCTCGCCGCGACCGGCGCCGCCGCCGCGGCCGACGATCCCCAGGAGATCAACCCCCGCTACCTGCTGACCGACGGCAAAGGCCGCATGGTCAGCAACGAGGACTTCCCCGGCCGCTACCAGCTCATCAGCTTCGGCTACACCTTCTGCCCCGACGTCTGCCCGACGACGCTCGCCGCGATGGCGCAGATCATGCGCCAACTCGGGGATCGCGCCGCGCGCCTGCAGCCGATCTTCGTCAGCGTCGATCCCGAGCGCGACACGCCGCAGGTGCTGGCCCGCTACACGGCCTACTTCGACCCGCGCATCCTTGGCTTAAGCGGCAAGCCCGAGTTCGTGCGCGCCGCCGCCGACCATTACAAGGTCGTCTACCGCAAGTACCTGGCGCCCGGCGCGCCGCCCGACCAGTACAGCATCGACCACAGCGCCGGCATGTACCTGCTCGGCCCGGACGGCGGCTTCGTCGCCCGTTTCGCGCATGGCGATTCGCCGGTGGAGACGGCGTCGCGCATCGCGGCGATCATGGACGCGGCCGGCGCGAAGTAGCCGCGCCGCTCAGCCTCTGGCGTAGTTCCCCATGCCGGTGATGTCGATCACCACCAGCGGATCGTTGCCGACCACCCAGGCGTCGTGGCCGGGGGGGACCGACACCACGTCCCCGGGGCCGAACTCCTGCTCGCTGCCATCGTCCATCTTCACGTGGATGCGTCCGCTCAGCAGGCACTGCAGGTGCGGCGCCTCGCAGCTGTCGGTCTTGGCGAGGGGCTTCACGCAGGTCGACCATTTCCAGCCGGGCTGGAAGGTTGCCTTGCCGAAAGTGACGCCGCCGATACTGACGAGATCCAGCCGACCTTTGTCGAACGTGCGCGATTCATCGGGTTGGGAAAAGTTCTTCTTCTCCATGCTCGCCATGGTGGTCTCCGGTTGTACTGAGGACGACCAATGCGACATCGACTTACGGAGCGGGTTCAGGCCCATGGCGCACCCGGACCAGAGGCCCGCCGTCGATTGAAGGGACCCAACATGCCAGCCGGATCATGGCGCCGCGCCGTCCTTCCCTCTGCGGCCATTTCCTTCGCCTGCTTCCTGGCGCTCGACGTCTGGATCAGCCGCCGCTACGGCGGCATGCCGGAGGTGGCGGCGATGGCGTTGAAGGACGCGGTGTTCGTCGCGCTCGCGGCCGCCGTGCTTTGGCTGTCCCTGCGGCGCGCGGAACGCCGCAAGGCCGCGCACGATGCCGAGGTCGACGAGGCGATTCTCCGCTCGAAGCAGCTGCTCCAGTGCGTCATCGACTCGACCCCCGACTGGATCCACGTCAAGGACGGGCAGGGGCGCTTCATCCTCATCAACCAGGGTTTCGCCAAGGCGCTGGGGCAGCCGCCCGAAGCCTTGATCGGGCGGCCCGTCGACGACTTCCTGCGGCGTGACCTGAGCGGCGACGTCGACGCCCAGATCGCGCGCATCCATGCGCACGATGCCGCGGTGCTGAATGGCCAGACGATCCGCGACAGCCGCGAGGAAGTGACGATGAGGGACGGCCAGGTGCGCGTCTTCGACATGTTCAAGGGGCCGCTGCGCGACGCCGCCGGGACCATCTACGGCGTCCTCACGTTCCGCCGCGACGTCACCGAGCGGCGCCGCAGCGAACAGGAACAGCGCGCATTGGCCGAGCAGTTGCAGCAGGCCCAGAAGATGGAGGTCATCGGCCATCTCACCGGCGGGATCGCGCACGACTTCAACAACATCCTGACCGCGATCTTCGGCTTCGCCGAACTGGCGCTGCTGTCCCCCGCGGTCAAGGGCGACCCATCGCTGCCGCACTACCTGGAACGCATCGTCGAGGCGGCGGCGCGGGCGCGCGACCTGGTATCTCAGCTGCTGACCTTCAGCCACAAGCGCGGCCCGGCCAACGAGTCGAGCGACGCGGTGCCGATCGTCAAGGAAGTGAGCAAGCTGCTGCGTTCCACGACGCCGGCCACCATCTCCATCCGCGCCAGCCTGGCCGACGGCCTGCCGGAGGCGCTCGTCAGCCCGATACAGCTGCACCAGGTGCTCATGAATCTGGGCATCAACGCCATCGACGCCATCGGCGCCAAGGGCGACATCGAGATCCGCGCCGCCCTGGCGAAGGTGGAGGATGGCTGCATCTGCGCTTCCTGCCATCGGCCCTTCGCCGGCGACTACCTGACGATCGCCGTGCGCGACACCGGCAGCGGCATACCGGCCGAGCATCTGCCGAAGATCTTCGATCCCTTCTTCTCCACCAAGGAAGTCGGCAAGGGGACGGGCCTGGGGCTGTCGGTGCTGCACGGCATCGTTCACTCGGCCAACGGCCACGTGCTGGTCGAAACCGCGCCAGGCAGCGGCACCGAGTTCCGGGTGTACCTGCCGTTCCGGCCGGCCGCGGCCGCGCAGCGGCACCACGACGGCGTCGGCGCGGAAGGCTACGAGCGGGCGAGCGGAACGGTGCTGCTGGTCGACGACGAGCCGGACATCCTCGAGTTCATGTCGGCGCTGCTGGAAAGCCTGGGCTGCACCGTGCGCGCGGCTGCCGGCTCGGCCGCCGCCTGGCAGCTGTTCGAGGCGGACCCGCAAGGCATCGACCTCGTCATCACCGACCAGACGATGCCGGACATGACCGGCATCGAACTGGCCCGGGCCATGCTGGCACGCCGGCCGGACCTCACGGTCGTCCTCAGCACCGGCTACAGCGCGTCGATCGACGAGAACGCCGCCCACGCCGCCGGCATCCGGCGCCTGCTGAGGAAGCCGGTGCCGGCGCGGGTGCTGTGCGAGATGGTGGCCCACTACCTCGGCCGCGCGGCGGGTACCGGTCGGGAATGACCGTATAGCCGGACCAGGCGCTTAGAGGCAGAGCTTCACGAGTTCCACCGCCGAATTGACCCGTAGCTTCTGCATGATGTGGTCGCGGTGGTGCTCCACGGTGCGGATGCTGAGGCCGAGCAGCTCGGAAATCTCCCGGCTCGACTTGCCGTCCACCACATGCTGCAGGACGCACCGCTCCTTCGGCGTCAGCAGCGCCAGCCGTGCCTCCGCGGTCTCCCGCGCGCGGCGGGCCGCGAACTGCGCCTTGCTGTATTCGAGCGCGGACTGGATCTTGTGCAGCAGCACGTGCGGGCTGAAAGGCTTTTCGATGAAGTCGAAGGCGCCGTGGCGCATGGCCTCGACCGCGATCGACACCTCGGCGAAGCCCGTGAGGAAGATCATCGGCGGCGGCGCCGCGGTAGCGTTCAGCTGCAGCTGCAGCGCCAAGCCGTCGATGTCGGGCATGCGCAGGTCGCAGACCAGGCATTCGCAGGGGCGGGGCTCGAACGCGGCGAGGAAGGCGCGCGCGGAGGCGAACTCCCTTACCTCGACGTCGATGGTCGCAACGAGCTTGGCGACCACCTCCCGCACCAGCGGATCGTCGTCGACCGCATACACGATTCCCTTGCCCGGCGCGGTCATGATGCGAGCGCTGCGGGCCGAAAGGTGGCGGGGCGGATACGGCGGATCATCGAAGCTCTCGGGGTCGGGGGGCGCCGTGGAAGGCGGAGCGGCGCGCATTCTGTCACCAATGCGGCAGCCGGGGGAGCTGGTTCCGTAGGTAGTTCTGCCCATCGGCGCTGGGGGCTTGCACCCTTTGTGAAATCGGGCATCGGCGGAAGATGCGCTCCGTGTTGGTCAGTTCGCAATCGTGGCACGCATGGACAGGAACCGTCTCTCGGAAATCGCGAAGCAATACCTGGTCTTCGACGACGGACAGGGCGAGACGCAGCTGATCCGGCGCATCCAGCAGGCGAAGGGAGATCCGGCCTGTTTCGCCACGTCAGACGTCCGGACTTGCGGACAGTTCAATTGCTGGTGGCGCGAGGATTGCCTGCGCAAGGCGGCCGAGGCCGACGGTCCGGATGGGGATCAAGATGGGCTACGGTGAAACGATCGCGATCTTCCTGGTCGCCGCAGGCGTGCTCGGCAGTCTTCTCGTCCTCGCGGGGCGCGGCCGCAGCGCCGCGGCGCCCGCGGAGCGCAACGACCTTGAAGCCATGCGCAGCCAGTGCTGCGAGAACAAGGGACGCTGCATTTCCGGGCTCGACAAGCTCTGCACCGGTGTGCTGCCGGTGTGGTCCGGGCAGGTGGAGCTGGCGCGCGGGCACACCGAGGAATCGATCACGGCGCTGGTGCAGCGCTTCGGCGCCATCTCGGAGCGCATTACGGCGACCATGGCGGCGACGCAGGGCGATTCCGGGCAGGGCATGATCGCCCTGCTCAAGCAGAACGAGACCGACCTCAATTCCATTATCGCGACGCTGCGCACCGCGCTGGCCACCAAGGAGTCGCTGCTGGCCGAAGTGACCTCGCTGTCGCAGTTCACCGAGGCCTTGAGCCGCATGGCGCAGGACGTCGGCGCGATCGCCAAGCAGACCAACCTGCTGGCCCTGAACGCCGCCATCGAGGCGGCGCGCGCCGGCGACGTCGGCCGCGGCTTCGCCGTCGTCGCCGACGAGGTGCGCAAGCTGTCCAACATGTCGGGAGACACCGGCAAGAAGATCAGCGAGACCATCGAGACGGTCAACCGCGCGATCGCGTCGACGCTCGAGATTTCCAGCCGCTATGCGCGCGAGGACCAGGAAATGCTCGGCAACTCCGAGGACATCATCGGCCGGGTCCTGGGCGGCGTGCACGGCGCCGTCCAGGAACTCGTCGGCCAGTCGCAGACCCTGCGCGAGGAGAACCAGGCGATCGGCGCCGAGATCGCGGAGGTGCTCGTCGCGCTGCAGTTCCAGGACCGCGTGAGCCAGGTGCTGGGCCACGTGCGCGACGACATGGGCAAGCTGGGCGAGCGCATCGAGGAGCAGCGCCGCCTGCTGGACAGCGGCACTCGCCCGGGACCGATCGACGGCGGCGCCTGGCTGGAGGAAATGGCCCGGCGCTACACCGTTCCCGAGCAGCACGTCGTGCATGGCGGGGGCAAGCCGCCGGCCGGTGCGGCGGGCAGCGACATCACCTTTTTCTGACTCGGCGGAGGAGAGCCATGGCAAAGAACATCATGATCGTCGACGATTCCGCCTCGCTGAGGCAGGTCGTCAGCATCGCCCTGAAGAGCGCGGGCTACGAGGTCGTCGAGGCTTGCGACGGCAAGGATGCGCTGGGCAAGCTCGACGGCCGCAAGCTGCATCTCATCATCAGCGACGTCAACATGCCGAACATGGACGGCATCAGTTTCGTCAAGGCCGCCAAGCAGCTGCCGGCCTACAAGTTCACTCCCATCATCATGCTGACGACCGAGGCCGGCGACGCGAAGAAAGCCGAGGGGCAGGCGGCGGGCGCCAAGGCATGGGTGGTGAAGCCCTTCCAGCCGGCCCAGATGCTGACCGCCGTGTCGAAGCTGGTCCTGCCCTGAGGCGGCATCATGGCGGGCGAAATCGGCAGTATGGCCATCGAGGGCGAGCTCTCCATCTATGCCGCTGCAGGGCTGCGCGAGCGCCTGCTGGAGGCGCTCGACGCGACCGGCACCCTCGAACTCGATCTGGCGGCAGTGACGGAAATGGATTCGGCCGGCGTCCAGCTGCTGCTGGCCGCCGCGAAGCAGGCCGCGCAGCAGGGGAAGACGCTGAGGCTGGCCCGCTGCAGCGCGGCGGTCATGGATGCCCTGGCGCTCTGCGGCCTGGGTGAAATGGCGGAAGGACAACAGCCGTGATGGATCTCGACGACGCCCTGCAGACCTTCATCGCCGAGGGGCGCGAACTGCTGGAGCAGATGGAGGAGGCGCTGCTGCGCATCGAGCAGGCCCCCGACGACGGCGACACCATCAACGCGCTCTTCCGCGCCGCCCACACGATCAAGGGCTCGGCAGGGCTGTTCGGGCTCGATCACATCGTCGCGTTTACGCACGTCGCGGAGAGCGTGCTCGACCTGGTGCGCGGCGATCGCCTGCCGATCACGCCGGATCTCGTGGCGACGCTGCTCGCCGTGCGCGATCATCTCGGCACGCTGCTCGACCACCTGGCCGGCGGCGAGGACCCGCCCGAAGAGGTGCGGCGCGCCGGCGAGGCGCTCGCGGACCGGCTGCGCTGCCACCTCGGCGAACCGGCTGGGCCGGCGGCGGCACCCGAACCGGCCGCACCCGCCGGGGGCGACGAGGGCGCGAACGAGGAAGGCGCCGACACGGAGAACTGGCACATCTCGCTGCGCTTCGGGCCCGACGTGCTGCGCAACGGCATGGATCCGCTGGCCTTCGTCCGCTACCTGACGACGTTCGGCACCATCCACCACATCGTCACCGTCGACGACCGGCTGCCGGCGCTGGCCGAGCTGGATCCCGAGGACTGCTGCCTGGGCTTCGAGATCGCTTATCGCAGCGACGTCGACAAGGCGACCATCGAGGGCGCCTTCGAATTCGTCCGCAGCGACGCGCGCATCGCCATTCTGCCGCCGCACAGCAGGATCGCCGACTACCAGCGCCTGATCGAGGCGCTGCCGCCGCACGAGGAGTTGAAGCTCGGGGAAATCCTGGTGCGCTGCGGCACCCTGACGCGCGCCGAACTCGAGACGGCGCTGAGCCGCCAGGCGGTGGACGCGAAGGAGGAGCACCCGCGCCCGATCGGCGAGATCCTGGTCGAGGAGAAGCTGGTGCAGCCGCAGGTGGTGGAGGGCGCGCTCGACAGGCAGAAGCAGGTCAAGGAACACAAGACGGCGGAAGCGGGCCTCATACGGGTCAACGCGCAGAAGCTCGACGAGCACATCAACCTGATCGGCGAGCTCATCATCGCCAGCGCGGGTGCGAGCCTCATCGCCCAGCGCGCCGGCATGCCGGAACTGCTGGAGGCCGCGGCGCGGCTGTCGAGGCTGGTCGAGGAGGTGCGCGATTCGGCGCTGACGCTGCGCATGGTGCAGATCGGCGCGACCTTCAGCAAGTTCCAGCGCGTCGTGCGCGACGTCAGCGCCGACCTCGGCAAGGACATCCGCCTGGAGATCTCCGGTGCGGACACCGAGCTCGACAAGACCGTGGTGGAGAAGATCGGCGACCCGCTCACCCACCTGGTGCGCAACTCGATGGACCACGGCATCGAGCCGGCCGACGTCCGCGCCGCACGCGGCAAGCCGCCGGTCGGCACGGTGCGCCTCAATGCCTACCACGACTCGGGCAGCATCGTCATCGAAGTGTCCGACGACGGCGGCGGGCTCGATCGCGGCCGCATCCTCGCCAAGGGCGTCGAGCGCGGCCTCGTCAAGCCCGAGGCCCAGTTGTCCGACCAGGAGGTCTACAGCCTCATTTTCGAGCCGGGCTTTTCGACGGCGGAACAGGTCAGCAATCTCTCGGGGCGCGGCGTCGGCATGGACGTGGTGCGCCGGAACATCACCGCGCTGCGCGGGACCGTGGAGATCGACAGCGCCGCCGGCGCCGGCACCACCATGCGAATCCGGCTGCCGCTGACGCTGGCGATCATCGACGGCTTTTTGGTCGCCATCCGCGGCTCGGTGTTCGTGGTGCCGCTCGACATGGTGGTCGAGTGCATCGAGCTGACCCAGCAGGAGATCGACGACTCGCAGGGCAGCGACTACCTGAACCTGCGCGGCGAGGTCCTGCCCTTCGTGCGCCTGCGGCAGCTGTTCGACATTCCGGACGCTGACGGGGAGAGCGGCGACGTAGGCGCGGACCTCGCCTGGGGCGGGACGGAATCTTCGCGCACGCTGCTGACCGAGGAGGGCGCGGCGGCGCTGGCGGCCGACCCGGAGCTGGCCTTCCTGCTGCACCCCGTCAAGCGGGAGAACGTGGTGGTCGTGCAGTACGCCGGGCGCCGCGCCGGACTGGTGGTCGACACCCTGCTCGGCGAATTCCAGACCGTGATCCGTCCGCTCGGGGTCGTCTTCGGCGGCCTCGAAGGCGTCAGCGGCTTCACCATCCTGGGCAACGGCAATGTCGCCCTGATCCTCGACGTGCCCGGGCTGGTGCGGCGCGTCGCAAGCAGCGAAGCATCACGGCGCTAGCGTGGCCCTCTCGCGCCGCCATACCGACAATGGGCAAATTGTGGAGAGTGTGATGTTCAAGAAACTGAAGATCGGCGGCAGGCTTCGGCTCGGATTCGTCGCGGTGATTGCGCTCATGCTGCTGATGGCGGGCGTGACCTTCGTCAACCTTGGCCGCATGGAGGAGTCCAATCGCTGGAACACGCATAGCTACCAGGTGCTGCAGGAAAGCGGAGGCCTGCTGCTTGCGCTGGTCAACATCGAGACCGGCCAGCGCGGCTATTCGCTGACCGGCGCGGAAGCCTCCCTGGAGCCGCTCAACGCCGGCAAGACGGCCTTCGAAAAGCATCTCGAGAAGATCCGCTCGCTCACCGCCGACAATGCCAAGCAGCAGGAGCGGCTGCAGAAGCTGGCCGAGAGCTACCAGCGCTGGATGTCGGGCGCCGTTGAGCCGGCCATCCAGCTGCGCCGCGACATCGCGCGCGGGGTCCAGCGCATGGACGCCGCCGTCGCGCTCGAGCAAAGCGCCAAGGGCAAGCATGACATGGACGGCATGCGCTCGGTGCTGGGCGAACTCGAAAGCGCCGAGAGCGAGCTGCTGACGGCGCGCCAGGCCGAGGCGATGGGGATGCGAACCGAGACCCGGTGGATGCTGGTGCTCGGCTCCCTGCTGGCGATGCTGCTCGGCATGGCAATCGCATGGCTGGTGGCGCGCAGCATCACGGCTCCGGTTGGCGCGGTCGTCGATGCGGCCAAGAAGATCGCCGCCGGCGATTGCGACTTCGAGCTCAAGCGCGAGGTGGCGGACGAGATCGGCGAGCTGGTCGGGGCGGTGCAGGCCGTGCAGTCCAACGTGCGGGCACTGATCGACGATGCCACCATGCTGTCGGACGCGGCGGTGGCGGGCAGGTTCGAGACCCGTGCCGACGCCGCCAGGCATCCGGGAGAATTCGGCAAGATCGTCTCCGGCGTGAATGCCACGCTCGACGTGGTGGTGGACAAGCTCGAGTGGTACCGCTCGATCATCGACGCGGTGCCGTTCCCGATCCACGTCACCGACCTCGACATGAAGTGGACCTTCCTCAACAAGCCGTTCGAGAAGCTGATGGTCGAGCAGGGCTACGTGCGTGACCGCCAGGATGCGGTCGGCCGTCCGTGTTCGACGGCGAATGCCAACATCTGCAAGACGAAGAACTGCGGCATCGCGCAGCTGCGCGTCGGCGTGAAGGAGAGCTTCTTCGACTGGTGCGGCATGAACTGCAAGCAGGACACCGCGCCGGTGCTGAACGCCAAGGGCGAGAC
>DASVZI010000189.1:0-2673 GCA_036391735.1 Rhodocyclaceae bacterium | reverse complement strand
TCGGCGGAATGGCGCCGGGCGGCGGCACCGGGCCGGCCGACGGCGTCGGCGCACCCGGCACGGCCGGCGCGGCGTTTCGCAGCACCGGCACCGGTCCCGGCGGAATCGGCAGCGGCGCCACGGCAGGACGCAGGCCCGGGCTGGTCTCCGTGCCCGACCAGAACTTCGCCGGCACCGTCGCCGGCGGCGCCAGGCCGCGCACGATGCGCGGCGTGATGGTGAGGATGAGTTCGCGCTTCTGGTTGTTGTTGGTCTCGTTGGAGAACAGCCGCCCGAGCACCGGCAGCGCGGAGAGCCCCGGGAAGCGGTTGGCCGAGCGGATGTCGTCGTCGTTGATGAGTCCGCCGAGCACCTGGGTCTCGCCGTCCTTGAGCCGCAGCACCGTGCCGGCATTGCGGCTGCCGACCTGATAGGCGACGGTGCCGGCCTTGCTGGTGATCTGCGCGATGACGTTGCTCACCTCGAGCCCGAGCTTGATGCCGATCTCGTCGTCGGGATAGATGGTCGGCTCCACCTCGAGCTTGAGGCCGACGTCGAGATACTGGACGTTCTCGGAGACGAAGCCGGTCGACGTCGCCGTCGTGGTAATCACCGGCACGCGGTCGCCGATGCGGATCACTGCCTTTTCCCGGCTGTGGGTGCGGATGCGCGGGTTCGCCAGCAGGTTCTCGCCGTTGCTGTCGTCCTGCAGGTTGATGACCAGCGGCGAGATGGCGGCCCCGAGGCGGTCGGAGTTCAGGTGCTTGAGGTCGGTCAGCGTCAGCCCCGTGTTGGTCGACATCGGGATGGGCGCGAGCGTGAGCTGGTTGGGCAGCACGGCGCCGATGTTGAGCAGCCGCGAGCGCGTCACTTCCATGACGGCGAGTTCGAGCATGACTTCCGGCTCGGCCACGTCCTGCGTCGCCACCAGCCGCTCGGCCAGCGCGACCATGGCCGGCGTGTCGCGCATGACGATCAGGTTGAGCTTCTCGTCGGCGTACACGCTGCGCGCCCGCAGCACGGTCTTCAGCATGGCGAGCACCGCCTTGGCGTCCGCATTGGCGAGGAAGAAGTTGCGCACCACCAGGTCCTGGTTGTCGGCCAGCTTCGCCGCGGTGTCCGGGTAGATCATCACCGTGGTCTCGTCGACGATGCGGCGCCGCAGCTGCCGCGAGCTCAGGATCAGGTCGAGCGCCTCCGCCACGGTGACCCGCCGCAGGAAGATGGTGACCGTCAGGTTGGGCGGCACGTCCTTGTCCAGCACGAAGTTGAGCTTGCTGTGCTCGGAGAGCGCCTCCAGCACCTGGCGCAGGTTGGCGTCGCGGAACTCCAGGGTCACCGGCTTGCGGAAGCCGGCGCCGAGCAGGGTCGTGTCCGTGATGTCGCCTTCCTTGCGCTGCAGGATGTCCTGCTGCATGGCGCGTGCGCGCGGCTGGCGCGGGTCCTCGGCCAGCACCTGCCCGACCTTGCGCAGCGCGCCGTCGAGATCCTTGGCCTCGACCAGGGCCTGGGCTTCGTCGAGTGCCGCGGCGTGGGCGCGCTCGCGGTCGAGTCCCGCCAGCGCGGCGACCGCCTCGGCATTGGCCGGGTCGAGCCGCAGCACGTGCCGGTAGGTCGCCTCGGCCGCGTCGAACTCGCCGATCTCCCGCTCGCGCTGCGCCTGGGCCAGCAGCTGGTTGTCGATGCGCATCAGCGCGTTCTGGTAGGCCTGCAGGTAGACCTGGTTGCCCGGCGCCTCGCGGGCCGCCTGGGCGAGCTTCGCCAGCCCCTCTTCCTGCCGGCCCTGGGAAAACAGGTCGATGCCCTGCTGGTGCGCGACCTGGCCGGCACAGCCGGCGAGCGCCAGGGCGAGGAAAGCCGGCAAGGCGTAGCCGTTGGTCATGGCATGCTCCCGGTCGGCAGTGTTTGCACCTGGTTCATCGGCCGATAGCGGAAGAACAGCTGGCCGCCCTCGAACTTTTCCAATCGGTAGGCGCCGCCGACCGGCTGGCCGAGCCGGGCCGAGACCACGTGGTCTCCTTCGACCAGCAGGAACACCTGCGGCTTGCCGGGTTCGGCGATGCGGCCGAGAAAGCGGAACGGCAGCGGCGGCGCCTGCGGCGGCGGAGGCGCCACGAAGCCCGCGGGCGGGAGCGGAGGCGGCGGCGGCTCCCAGGTGTGCACGGCGAAGATGTCGGCGCCCGGCTGGGGCACCGGCGCGGCGGTGTGCTGCTGCTGCGGCAGCACGGACTGACGGGAAGGCGGCAAGGACCGTTCGGCCGGCGCCGGCGCGGCGGCGCGCGGCGCTTCCGCTTCGGGCGACTCGCCGATCCACCAGCCGGCGACCGCCGCCAGGACCAGCACCAGGGCGACCAGCCAGAAGCGCCTGGCGGCGAGCGTGGAAGGTTTCATGAGGAGGCGAAACCGAAGGAGAACCGCACGTCGGCGTCCACGGTGGGATCGCCGGCCGTGGCGCGGTGCAGGTTGAGGTCGTCCAGCCGCGCCGCCGGGCTCGCGGTGAGCACGTCGCGCAGGTAGGCGCGCAGCGTCGGATAGCTCGCCTTAAGGGGTAGGTCGACCTCGAGGCGGCGCTGCGAATCCTGCTGCTTCATCTGGTAGGCGCTCCGGGTGATGGCGACGCCGTCCTTCTGCGCCAGCGCGTTGAGCTGCTTGAGGAGTTCCGGCGCCTGCGCGACGGACGGCAGGGCGGCCGCG
>DASVZI010000188.1:0-7217 GCA_036391735.1 Rhodocyclaceae bacterium | reverse complement strand
ATCGAGAGCTTGATTTCCTTCTTGTCCCGCGGCGGCGTGACGCCGGCGAACAGCTGGCGCAGCTTTTCGAACGGGTAGGGCTGGAGTTTGGCGAGGTGCGGATTCACGGACTTTAGTCGTAGTGAAAACGCGGATTATAGGACGGGTGCCATGCACCGCGGGTCGCCCTTGCCGGGAATATACTGGCGACGGTTCCCCGAACATGCCGAACCTCTCCGTACTGCTAGTTCATACCGCGGCAGGCGATTTGCGCCTGGAGATGCCGCCCGGCCGGTCGGTCCGCGAAATCCTCGACGCGACCGCATCGCGGGTGCGGGCTGCCTGCGGCAGCACGGGAAGCTGCGGCGCCTGCCTGGTCACCGTGTTGCACGGCGCCGCCAATCCGCCGACGCTCGCCGAGTACCGGAAGCTGACGGCTGCCGAGCGGGCAGCCGGTCTCCGCCTGGCGTGCCAGTTGCGGCCCGCCGGCGACATGACCATACGCGTGGACCATCCCGCGGCGGATTCGGCCTGGCGCAGCATCGCACCCGCCGACCTCGCGGCTCCCCCGGCAGTGCTGGCCGCGATCCAGGACAACGTCTTCGGTGTTGCCGTCGATCTCGGCACCACGCATCTGCGCGTCTCCTTCTGGGACCGCAAGCGCGGCGTCCGCATCGCGAGCCGGCGCGGACCCAATCTCCAGGCCGACTTCGGTGCCGACGTGCTGAACCGCCTGCACGCGGCCCACACCGACCCTGCGCATGCGGCGGAACTCGCCCGCCTGGCGCGCGCCGGCATCATGGATGCCGTACGGGACATCCTTGCGCGCGACGTCGGGGAGGTCGGCCCGATGCTCGCGCAGATCGGCGCCGTGGTCGTGGCGGGCAACACGGCCATGCTGGCCCTTCTCGCTGGCCGGGGCGTTGACGCGCTGCTCGATCCCGCCAACTGGCAAAGCCCGATCGACACCACGCCGCACGATGCCGCGGCCTTTCAGGCGGAATGGGGGCTGCCGAACGCCGCGATCCGTCTGCTGCCGCCGCTGGCCGGCTTCGTCGGGTCGGACCTGCTGGCGGATTTGGTCGCCATGCGAATGGGCGAGCAGCGCGGACCGGAACTGCTGCTCGACGTCGGGACCAACAGCGAGATCGCGCTATGGGACGGTGAACGGCTGCGTGTGACGTCCGTGCCGGGCGGTCCGGCCTTCGAGGGCATGGGGATCCGGCATGGCATGGCGGCCGAGCCCGGCGCGATCTTCCGCGTCAGCCGGGCGGGCGATGCGTTCGAGTGCGCGGTCGTCGACGGCGGCGAGGCGCGCGGCTTGTGCGGGACCGGCCTGCTCGACGCCGTGGCGGTCCTGCTCGAAACCGGGGACCTCAAGCCTTCGGGCCGCTTCGCGATGCCGCCCGGCCCGGCCGGCTATTTGCTGCTGCCTGGAAACGAGCGCAGCGCGGTGTGCGGCGCCGACGTCGACGCCTTCCAGCGCGCGAAGGCCGCCGCCGCCGCGGCAATGAGCCAACTGATGGACGACGCCGGCCTGTGTTGGAACGACCTGAGTCGGCTCTGCATCTGCGGTGCCTTCGGCCGTCGTCTCGACGTCCGCCATGCGCAGGCGACGGGCTTGCTGCCGCCCGTCGAGCCCGACCGCATAGAGCTGGCGGCCGAAGCCACGCTGGCCGGTTGCGAGCACGTCCTGCTGAACGAGGACGTTTTGCGAAAGATTAATGATTTTGCTGGCGCCGCGCACCCAATCAATCTATCTTTCGTACGAGAATATGAGAGCCGCTATGTCGATCATTTGAGACTGCGGCCGATGCCGTACCGATAGCCCGTCCCAAGGGGGAGCCGACGTGCTGAATACCATCATCAAGGCGTACAACGCCGCTGTCTTCGAGACGGACAAGGAAGCTGCCTTCGTGGTCGTCGACGGCGCGCTGCGCCAAGGCCTCAGCGCGGAGGACGTGGTCTTCAAGGTCGTGATCCCGGCGGTCGAGGAAATGATGGCCGAAATCACGCGCGACCCTGACGCCAACCTTGCGCAGCACTTCATGACGGCCCAGATCGCTGCCGAGGTTACCGATCGCATGTTGGCGAAATTCGAGCACCCGCCCGAGATCATCGGTCGGATCGTGATCGGCACGGCGGCAGGTGACCTTCATTCGCTCGGCAAGCGCATCGTGGCCGGCTGTCTCAAGGCGCTGATGGTCGAGGTCTTCGATCTCGGGGTCAATGTTCCGGCCGAGCAGTTCGTCGAGGCGGCCGTGGCGCGCGACGCCCAGGTGATCGCCGTATCGGCCATGATGGTGCATACCGCCACGGGCGAGGGCGGCTGCCGCAAGGTCCGGCAGATCCTGCGCGAGCGCCGGCTGGAGGACAGGGTCGCGCTGGTCGTGGGCGGCGCCCCCTACCGCTTCGACGGCGAGCTCTACAAGAAGGTCGGTGCCGATGGCTGGGCGCCGGACGGCATCAGCGCCGGGCGCATGATCGTGGATCTCATCCGCGCGCGCCGGAAGCTCGTCCCTGCATGACGCCCCTCGAGATCCTCGCTGCCGCCGTCGCGGGGGCACCGGCCCCGCGCATTCCCGTCTTCTGCAACCTGCTCGACCACGGCGCGCGCGAACTGGGGATGTCGCAGCGCGAGTACTACCGCAAGGGCGAGCATGTCGCTGAAGGCCAGCTGCGCCTGAACCGGCGCTACGGTCACGACAACGTCTGGAGCCTCTTCTACGTCGGCAAGGAAGCGGAACTGCTCGGCTGCCGCGAGATCCTGTTTGCCGACGACGGCTCGCCAAACGTCGCCGATCGGGCGATCAAGTCGTGGGACGACATCGAGACGTTCGAGGTGCCGGAGGACATCACCGCGCATCCGGCGTGGACCGAAACCGCCGAGTGCCTGCGCATCCTGCGCGCGGAGGTCGGGGCCACGCATCCGATCTGCGCCTACCTCACCGCATCCACCAGCCTGCCCGCGCTGCTGATGGGCATGGAAAGCTGGATGGAGCTGCTGCTGACGGGACCGGCCGACCTGCGCGACCGGCTGGTCGCGAAGTGCTCGGAATTCTTCCAGAAGGAGGTGGCGGCCTATCGCGCCGCCGGGGCCAACGTCCTCGTGTATTCGACGCCTTTCGGTTCAACGCATTTCGTCGGACGCAAGCGCTTCGAGTCCTTCTCCCTGCCCTGGATGAGGCGCGACCTGTCGCCCGGCGGCATCGACGGCATTGTCTATTACTGCGGCATGGCGCCGTTCAACGACATCATCGCGACGGTGATGGACGAACTCGGCATCGCGGTCCACTACGTGAGCCCCTTGTCCGACCTCGCGGAAGCCAAGGCGATCGTCGACGGCCGCCTTGGCCGGCACGGCGGAAGGGGCCTGACCTGCGGCGTGCTCGACGACATCAAGCTGATTCACTGGACGCCGGAGGACGCACGCCGCGAAGTGGAGCGGATCTGCCGCATCGGCAAGCCGGGCGGACATTTCCTGTTCGGCACCGGCGTCATGCCGCTGTCCGTGCCGGAAGCCAATATTCGGGCGGTGCTGGATGCCGCCTTTGAATTCGGACGGCTGCCATGAATGGAGTCGACGCGCCGATGGTGCTGGTCGGCTGCGGCATCCTGCGCAAGGAAGTCGATGCCTTGATCCGCAAGAACGACTGGGTGGTGGAGACGCGCTATCTCGACTCGTCGCTGCACAACTACTTCGACCGGCTGTATGGCGAACTGGATGCCGGCCTGGCGGCGGAGGCGAGGGCCGGCAGGCATCCGGTCGCCTTCTATGGCGCATGCCATCCGCGCATCGAGGGCCTGCTCGATCGGCATCGCACCTGCCGCACGCCCGGGCAGAACTGCATCGTCATGCTGCTCGGCTACGAGACGTTCATGGCCGAACTCGGCCAGGGCGCCTACTTCCTGCTTGAGGATTGGGCGCTGACCTGGGAGCCGATGCTAACCGAGTGCTTCGGCACCAACCGCGAGGTGCTGCGGGAAATCTTCCACGGCAGTCACGAGTACATGCTAGCCCTGCGCACGCCCTGCTCGGGCGACTTCAGCGAGGCGGCGGCCGCGGCGGCGCGCGTGGTCGACCTGCCGCTGCGCTGGAGGGACGTGACCCTGGACCACCTCGAAGGCGTGCTCGCCGAAGTCCTCGGTCCCAAGGCGGAGACCCGCGGTGAATAAGCCGAAGGAAATGGCCGAGCTGGCCGCCGAACTCGCCGAACAGCGAGGCCGCAACAAGCGCCTGGTGGAGGAGAAGTCGTACCTGCAATTGATCCTGCGCCTGGTGGAGCGCGTCGACCCGCTGCCCGGCCTCGACGCCATGGTGGCCGGCATGCTGCACGGTATCGTCGAGACCATCGGCGGCACCAGCATCAAGCTCTGGTATTGGGTCGGAGACGAGCTGCATTACGCCGACTTCCTCGGCGCGCGCGAGATCGTGGCGCGCATCGACGATCCGGCTGCCGCGCTGGTGCAGCGCGAGCGGCGCTTCGTCGAGATCGAGGGGGACATGGCGGATTCGCTGCTGCGCGGCGAGGTGGTCCCCGGGACGTGGACCTGGGCCTTCCCCTTGCTGGTGGGCGACGAGCTGGTGGGCATCGCCAAGCTCGAGAACGTGCACATTCTCGGCTCCTCGCTGCGGAACTACCTGCCGATCTTCTTCGGCCACGTCGCCCTGATCCTCGCCAACGAGGCCAAGAACATCCTGCACCTGCGCATCGAGGAAGAGCTGCGGCAGTACCGCGAGCAGCTCGAGGCGCTGGTGGCGCGGCGCTCGGCGCAGCTTGCCCAGACGCAGTTCGCGATGGACCGCGTCGGCATCGGCATCCACTGGATCGACGCCGCGAGCGGACGACTGCTCTACGTCAACGATCACGCCGCCGACATGGTGGGGTATCGGCGCGAAGAAATGCTGGGCATGTCGATGCCCGACCTCTATCCGGAATTCGGCGAAGACTTCCGTGCGCGCACGCGGCCGCTGCGCGAGGCCGGATCGTCGACCATCGAATCGGCGCTGCGCCACAAGGACGGCCATCCGATTCCCGTCGAGATGACGTCCTATTTCCAGGATGCCGACGGCGAGATGGCCGCGCACTTCATCGGGTTCGTCACCGACATCACCGGCCGGCGCAATGCCGAACTCGCCCTCAAGCAGGCCAAGGAAGCGGCGGAAGCCGCCAACGTCGCCAAGACGACCTTCCTTGCCAGCATGTCCCACGAGATACGCACGCCGCTGCATGCCATCACGGGCATGACCCAGTTGATTCGACGCGCCGGCGTGGATCCGGAGCAGGCGCGCTGGCTCGATCGCATCGACGTGGCGGAACAGCATTTGCTCGACATCATCAATTCGATCCTCGACCTGTCGAAGATCGAAGCCGGCAAGTTCGAACTCGAAGAGGGCGAGGTCGACCTGGGCAGCGTCGCCGACAACGTTGCCGCGATCCTCGCGGATGCCGTGGCCGCCAAGGCGCTGCGACTGGTGATCGACACGCAACTGCCGCCGGTCCGGCTGCTCGGCGATGCGGCCCGGTTGCGGCAGGGACTGCACAATTACGCGAGCAATGCGGTGAAGTTTACCGAGTCCGGCAGCGTCACGCTGCGGGTGCGGCTCGACGAGGACGAGCCTGGACACACCCTGGTGCGCTTCGAGGTGATCGACAGCGGCATCGGCATCGCGCCGGAGGTGTTGCCGACGCTGTTCGCGCCCTTCCAGCAGGCGGATGCCTCGACCACCAGCAAATACGGCGGCACGGGCCTGGGACTGGTCATCACCAAGAAGCTGGCGGAACTGATGGGCGGTGCGGTCGGCGTGTCGAGCACGCCCGGCATGGGCAGCACCTTTTGGTTCACGGCGCGGCTCAGGAAGGGCGAAGCCTCTGCCGCCGCAATGCCGGACAGCAAGACTGAATCGACCGAGGAGCGGCTCAAGCGCGAATTCGGCGACTGTCAGGTGCTGGTGGTCGACGACGACGCCGACAACCGGGAGATCACCAAGTTGCTGCTGCGCCACGTCTGGTCCGCGGTCGACTTGGCCGGCGATGGCGTCGAGGCGGTGACGATGGCGGAGCGAAACCGCTACGATCTCATCCTGATGGATATGCGCATGCCGCGCATGGACGGGCTCGAAGCGACCCGCCGCATCCGTGCGTTGCCGCACGGCGGCAGCGTCCTCATCCTTGCCATGACGGCCAACGTGTTTCCCGAGGACAAGCTGCGCTGCCTCGAGGCCGGCATGAACGACGTCATCGCCAAGGCGGTCCGCGCCGAGGCGCCGCTGCTGACGATACTCAAGTGGCTGTCACGAAGTCGCGAAGCACGATAGGTCGCCAGCCTGGCGCAAGGCGCTCCCCCTGTTCCGCGAGGTCCGGGACTGCCCGCGAAGAAACAGCTATCCCCGCGTATTCGACTGAGAAGGAAACTCGGCCAATTCCACCTTCGCGGCGGGCTTCCAGCCCTTCTTGCGATGCTCGGCGACGACGTTGGTGAAGATGCCGCCGCGCACGTAGAAGCGGGCGGTCAGGCGCATGTAGCGCGGTTTGGTCGCGCGCACCAGGTCGTCGAGGATGCGGTTGGTGACGTCCTCGTGGAAGTGCCCTTCGTCGCGGAAGCTCCAGATGTAGAGCTTGAGGCTCTTCAATTCGACGCAGAGCTTGTCCGGCACGTAGTCGAGCGTCAGCACGGCGAAATCCGGCTGCCCGGTCTTGGGGCACAGGCAGGTGAATTCCGGGATCTCCATGTGGATTTGGTAATCCCGCTGCGGAGCCGGATTCTCGAAGGTTTCCAATGCCTTGCTGGGACGGGTGGGACGAGTGCTCATGATGGCGGTCTGGACCAGGGTCTGTTCTTATTCAGGAGGCGTGCGCGTTGCCGCAAAATGCGGATGATCGCGCGAAGCGAGCCGAAGCGAATGGCGGGCCCCTTCACGAGGCTCGCGACAAAGCGAGCGCCGCATTTTACGGCAACCCGGAGGGACGAGCCATGTCCGGCGCCATGCCGGCGTTGCTCCCTCCTGATGTGGAACAACCACATGGCGTCGGTCGCGCCTTGGCCTGGCGCCGGACATGGCTCGTCGCGTACGCCGCCTGAATAAGAGCAGACCCTTGGGCGGCGAGATTATAATGCGCCCTTTTCCCAAGTAGCCCGGATTCCCACGTGCGCCTGACCAAGCTCAAACTCTCCGGTTTCAAGTCCTTCGTCGACCCGACCACGGTGGTTTTCCCCGGCCAGCTGGCGGGGGTGGT
>DASVZI010000187.1:0-1597 GCA_036391735.1 Rhodocyclaceae bacterium | reverse complement strand
TGGCCCAACTCGAAGCGAAGAAGGTGGCGGCATGAAGAACCTGCTCGTCGAACTGTTCGTCGAAGAACTGCCGCCCAAGGCGCTCAAGAAGCTGGGCGAGTCCTTCGCGCAGACGCTGTCGCAAAGCCTGAAGGCGCAAGGCCTGGTCTCGGACGCCGCTGCCGTCACGCCGTACGCGTCGCCGCGCCGGCTGGCGGCCCACGTGACCGCCGTCGCCGCGCAGGCCGCCGACCGCAAGGTGTCGCAGAAGCTGATGCCGGTCGCCGTCGGTCTCGACGCTTCGGGCAACGCCACACCTGCGCTGCTGAAGAAGCTCGGCGCGCTGGGCGCCGATGCGTCCGCCGTGTCGAACTTGCGGCGCGAATCCGACGGCAAGGCGGAGGTGCTGTTCTTCGACAGCACGGCCAAGGGCGCGACGCTCCCCGAGGGCCTGCAGAAAGCCCTCGAAGCAGCGCTCGCCGGCCTGCCGATTCCCAAGGTCATGACCTACCAGCTGGCGGACGGATGGACGACGGTCAACTTCGTGCGTCCCGCCCATTCGCTGGTCGCGCTGCACGGTGCCGACGTCGTGCCGATCTCCGTGCTCGGCATGGCGGCGGGCCGCGAGACCCAGGGCCATCGCTTCGAAGCGGCCAGCGCCGCGGTGTCGATCAAGGAAGCCGACAGCTACGCTCAGCAGCTCGAAAGCGAAGGCGCGGTGATCCCGGGCTTCGCCGCGCGCCGCGCGGAGATCGTGCGTCAGCTCGCTGAAGCCGCGGCCAAGGGCGGCGGCAAGCCCATCGAGGACGAGGCGCTGCTCGACGAAGTGACGGCGCTGGTCGAGCGCCCCAACGTGCTGATCGGCCAGTTCGAGGAAAGCTTCCTGCAGGTGCCGCAGGAATGCCTGATCCTCACCATGAAAGCCAACCAGAAATACTTCCCGCTGCTCGACGCCGCGGGCAAGCTGACCAACAAGTTCCTGATCGTCAGCAACATCCGCCCGGCGGACGCCTCGGCGGTGGTCGGCGGCAACGAGCGCGTGGTGCGCCCGCGCCTGGCCGACGCCAAGTTCTTCTTCGACCAGGACCGCAAGAAGTCGCTGATCGACAGAATTCCGGGACTGGCCAAAGTCGTCTATCACAACAAGCTCGGCACCCAGGGCGAACGCATCGATCGCGTCGTCGCAATTGCGCGCGCCATCGGCGACGAACTCGGCGGCGGCGAACTGACTCGCATGGCGGACCGCGCCGCCGCGCTGGCGAAGGCCGACCTGCTGACCGACATGGTCGGCGAGTTCCCCGAGCTGCAGGGCATCATGGGCCGCTACTACGCGCTCAACGACGGCGAGCCGGCCGAGGTCGCGGACGCCGTCGAGGACCACTACAAGCCGCGCTTCGCCGGTGACAGCCTGCCGCGCGGCAGAGTCGGCATGGTGGTGGCGCTGGCCGACAAGCTCGAGACGCTCACCGGCATGTTTGGCATCGGCCAGGTGCCGACCGGCGACAAGGACCCGTTCGCGCTGCGCCGCCACGCGCTCGGCGTGATCCGCATGCTGTCGGAGGGCGGCATCGACCTGCCGCTCGACAAGCTGCTGAACCTGGCAGGCGCGCAGTTCAAC
>DASVZI010000186.1:0-13470 GCA_036391735.1 Rhodocyclaceae bacterium | reverse complement strand
CCGCACGTCCAGGGATGGGCCGGCCACGAGCACGACGAGCACCACGAGTGGCACCATCGTCATGAAGGCGGCTTCCTGCTGTTCGGTGCGCCGCTCTTCTGGCCGGGATACGACCCGGCCTTCGCGCCGCCGGCGCCCGTCGTGGTCGAGCCGCCGCCCGCTTACGTCGAACGCGAGGACGCGGAGCCCGCGGCGCCCGATCGCTTCTGGTACTACTGCGATGCGACGGGCACCTATTATCCCTACGTCAAGGACTGTCCAGGCGGTTGGCGGGCGGTGCCGCCGACGCAATAGCTCGGGAACCGGGGTGTCAGGTCGCCCGCGAGGCGATCGACATGCGCACGCGATGGTGCGCCTTGACGCGGTGGAAATGCGAAACGGACGAACGCGCGCGACGCGGCTCGGGTGCGTCGAGCATCGCCATGCTGGTCTCGCCGGAGACGAAGCTGCGGATCTTCATGGCATCGAGGAAGCGGGCCGCGCCGGCCTTGGCGTTGAGCAGTACCAGCGTGATGGTGCGTCCGGCCGCCTGCACGCGCATCAGCAGGCAGCGTCCGGCGGCGTTGGTAGTGCCGGTCTTGGAGAGCAGGATGCTGTCTTCCCAGCCCTTGCGGCCGACCAGGCGATTGGTGTTGTGGTATTCGAGCGGACGGCCGTTGACGTCGACCACGTCGCCGCTGTCGGTGGTGATGCGCGCGATCTCCGGATACTGGGCGGCGGCCTGCGCCATGCGGACGAGGTCGGCCGCCGTCGAACGGTTGTTGGGCGAGAGTCCGGTCGGCTCCTCGATATGGGTATGCAGCATGCCGAGCGCCTGCTCCTTGGCCGCCACGGCGGCGAGGAAGGCGTCCATGCCGCCCGGATAGGCGCGCGCCAGCGATTCGGCGGCGCGGTTGTCCGAAGCCATCAGGGCGAGCTGCAGAACGGTGCGGCGCGGCAGCGTGGTGCCCAGCGGCAGGCGGGAATGGCTATGCATGCGGGTCGCCAGTTCCGGGTTCTCGATGCTGATGGACTCGTCCATGTCCGGATTGGCATCGAGGACGACCATGGCGGTCATCAGCTTGGTGAGCGAGGCGATGGGAACGGTGGCGTCCGCGTTCTTCTGGTAGAGCACCTGGCCGCTGCCTTCCTCGACCACCAGCACGTGCTTGGACAGCAGCGGGGCCGCCGACGCGGAGGCCACATAGCCGACCAGCGCGGCGACCAACAGATTCTTCTTCAGCACGACACACTCCCCGGCAACATGTTTCGTGAGCGGGAGCATGTCTTGTTCTCCGCCACTCCACTACTGTCTCAAGTCCCCGACACCCCAGTCCATTCGGACTAGGCCGCGGGGTCCGCGCGGGTCGCTTGTTCTTCGCGCGGATGATCCTCTCGACATCGAGGCGCGATTATACCGGTATTGATGTCGTCCTTTCGTACGAGGCCAATCGGCCCAAGCGCCTTGATACCGCTTGACTTTGGGTCTGGCATCGTGGGCGGCGGAACCCGTTCGCGGAGAAACCGTGATCCTCGCCGCCCGCCTGCTGCTGGTCGTCCTTGCCACGTCGGTCGCGCTGGCATTGATGCATGCCCCGTTCGCCACCAACGACGGCCCGGTGCACCTCGCGTTCGCCCGGCTGATCGCCGACCACGGCGATCCGTCCTCTCCGCTGCAGCACGCCTTCTACCTGGTCGACCTGCGCCCGACGCCGAACATGATGAGCTATTTCATCCTCGTGCCGCTGATGAAGCTGATGCCGCCGCAGGGTGCCGAGGCGCTGCTGCAATGGCTGTGCATCCTCGCCCCGGTAGTGGCCGGCTGGTTCGCCATCCGGACGCTGGAACCGCGCAACGAATACCTGGCGGTCGCGCTGTTCCCGTTCTCCCTCAACCAGATGTTCTTCCTCGGCCTCTACAACTACGAGCTGTCGATCGCCGCGTTCTTCCTGTCGCTCGCGCTCTACCTGCGCCTCGAGGCCGCGCCCACGCCCCGCCGCGCGGCGGCGCTCGCCGCGGCCCTGCTGCTCGCCTTCTTCTGCCATGCCGCCGGCTTCATCATGGCCGTTGCCGGCATCGCGGCGATGAGCGGGACGCGGATGGCCACCGACCTGGCGCACGGACAGCGGGTGCGCGCCGTGCTGCAGGACCGGCGCCATGTCCTGTTCGCGCTGCTGACGCCCCTGCCGGTCTGCCTGCTGTTCCTGAATGCCACCGCCGGGGCGCCCATCGAGTTCGGCACCACCCTGGCATCCCGCGTCGAACAATTCGGCGATCTCTACCTGCTTGCGGTGAGTCCCGGCATCACCCGCCATGTCGCCCTCGGCCTGCGCACGGGGCTGGTCTTCGCGGGCTTCTGGTCGCTCAGCCTGCTGCAGGCGCGCAAGGCCGCCGCCGCGCCGGCCTGGTCCGAAGGCTGCACCGCCGTGGCGGTCGCCGCGGCGGTGTCGATCCTCGTCATGTTCTTCATGCCCGACACGATGGGCGGCGGCTGGACCCATTTTCGCCGCATGGTGGTGTTTCCCTATTTCTGGATGATCCTGCTGCTGGCCTGCATGCCGATTCCGCGGCTCGGCGCCCTCGCGGCGCTGTTCCTGGCGGCCGCCGCATCCGCGGCTTCGCTGCGCTCGGCCGTCGTCGTCCAGCACGAAATCGAACGGCAGATGGCGCCGCTGGCCGTAGTGGACCGGCTGGTAGGACCGCATTGCACGATCGCGCCCGTGGTCGTCGAGCCGCGACCGGTGGGCGATACCGGCGAGCCGCTGGACCTCACGTTCAATCCCTACTTCCATGCCGCCAGCCGCCTGGAATTGAAGGACGACCGCGTCGTCCTGTTCAACTTCCTCGCGCGCCTGAAGGTGTATCCGGTGCGCTTCCGCGCCGGGCTCGAACCGCAGGCCAACCTGTTCGGCTGGAAGCCTTACCGGCATCGCATATTCACCGAGCAGATCGACATCGACCACTACGAGCGCGAATCCGGCATGCCGGTGGACTACCTGCTGGTCTGGGGCAAGTCAGCCGATCCGATCTATGCGCGGGTGCAGGAGCAGGTCGCGCGCGAGGCGGCGCGCGACCGGCTGGTCTATCGCTCGGAGGACGGCTGGGTGTCGCTGTACCGGCGGCCGACTCAACAGGCCAGCGCGTGCGGCCAGTAGCGCGGCCGATCCCGGTCTATTCGCGCTCCCGTGTCGCCAGCAGGGCGTTGATCGTCGCGACGTCCGCCTCCGACAAGGCCCCCGCGGCGGCCTTGAGCTTCAGCCCCTGCAGGAGCGTATCGTAGCGTGCCTTCGCGAGGTCCCGCTGCGACGAGTAGAGCTGTTGTTCGGCCCCCAGGACGTCGCTGTTGATCCGAATTCCGAGCCGGTAGCCGGCCTGGTTTCCCTTGACGGAGCTCTGCCCCGATTCGACGGCCGATTCCATCGCTTCGATCTGCGAGAGCCCGTTCATGATCGCCGCGTAGGCTTGGCGTGCGTCGGCTGCCGCCTTGCGCCGGGCTTCCTCCAGCTGCGCCTGCGCCTTCGATCGATTGGCAATGGATTCGGCCACCTTGGCGCTCGTCGCGCCGCCGGCAAAGATGGGAATGGTCAGCTGAACGCCAATCTGGCGCGACCGCATTCGCGTCGAATAGTCCGCCGGCGTAGTGAGGCTGCCCGAGGAATAGTTGCTGCCGTAGGACGCCACCGCGTCCAGGGTCGGCAGGTGCTCGGATCGATTGCGGCCGACTTCGGCCTCGGCAGCGTCGAATGCGGCCTTCCTCGCGCGTACCGCCGGACTCGATTCCCTTGCCTGGGCTATCCATGCCTGCGGATCCGCCGGCTCGGGCCGTGGCACCACTTTCCGCGGCGCCAGCCGCGCCAGGCGATTCGGCACCCGGCCGACGATCCGCTCGAGTTCCGAATGCTTCACTTCGAGATCGTTCTCCGCCGCCACCCGCTGGAAACGCGCCGAATCGGCCTTGGACTTCGCTTCGTGCACGTCGGTGATTGCCGTCACGCCGGTTTCGAAGCCGCGCCTTGCCTGCGTCCATTGCGCAGTCATCGCCTTCTCCTGGACACGAGCCGCAAGTAGCGCTTCCTCGGCGACAAGGACGTCGAAGTAGGCTTGTGCGACGCCGAGAATGAGCGCCTGTTCGGCTTGGGCGAACTCCGCTTCCGCCTGCTCGACCAGGGATTGCGAGGCCGAGTAGGCGTAGATGTTCTGCATGCGAACGAGCGGCTGGGTAAGTTGCAGCGTCCAGGTCCAGGCCCGCACGTCCCGGTCCATTTGCGGGTAGTCGCCGAACGCGGTCTTCGCCCGATTGCGGTTGTCCGAACCGTTGACGGCCAGATTCGGCAACAGCCCCGCCCGCGCCTGCGGGATCTTCTCCCGAGCGGCTTCCAGGCCGTATCGCGCGACCTCGTAGGTCGCATCGTTCGCCTGGGCCAGGCGATAGACTTCCAGCAGATCCGCGGCGGCCGCGGGAATGGCGACGAACGCCAGCGAAAGCGCCGCAATCTTCGGCCAGCCGCCCCGACGCCGCGGCAGTCCTCGACTCATCGCTCGCGCCCGCTGTCGTGCAGCGCCCTCTGCACGGGAGACAGGACGTATTCGAGCACCGTGCGGCGTCCCTGGGCGATCTCCGCCACGGCCTGCATGCCGGGCACGAGTTTCAGGCGCTCACCCTGCGCCTCCAGCGTCTGGCTGTCGAGCGAGACCAGCGCCTTGTAGGCCAGCGTCGCCGCGGCCTTCTCGCCGCCGCTCGCGTCCTTCGCCCGGGAGTCGTTTCCCTCCATCGCATCCGGGCCGACGTGGATCACCGTGCCGTCGAGCATGCCGTACTTCTGGAAAGGATAGGGCGCCAGCTTCACCTTGACCCTCTGGCCTGCGTAGACGAAGCCCACGTCGTCGTTCCGGACCATCACCTCGGCGACCAGGGGCTCGCTCTCGGGAACAAGAGAGAGCAGCACGGTACCGGGGGACACGACCGCGCCGACCGTATGCGTCGCCAGATCCTTCACCCGGCCGCCCTGCGGGGCCTTGAGCTCCATGAGGCCGGTCTTGTGCTCCTGCTTGACCCACTCCTGCTGGAGCTTGCGATGCTGGCCCTCGGCCTCGATGCGCTCGTTCTGCAGCTCGGACCGGTACCTCGAAGTCGTCTGCGCGACCTGGCGGCCGGCAGCGGCCACCGACGCCGCGAGGCTCGCCACCGTCTCGTGCTGCGCCGAGAGTTCCCGGGACTTCTCGAGGTATTCCCGCTGCTTGTCGCGCACGGTCACCTGCGGCGCGAAGCCGTCCTTGCCCATGTCGGCAAAGGCATCGGCCTGCTGCTTGAGGATCGGGGTGGTCTCCTGCAACTTGGCGAGCACCTCCAGCGCCGCCGCGTGTTCGCGCTGCGCCTTCCGAAGACCCTCCTTCGCCTGCCCCAGCGCGTCCTCGTAGGCCTGGCGGCGGTCCCGGTACTGCGCTGCGACCTGCCGGAACAGGTCCGGCGGATCGTCGTCCGCCTGGACCAGAGGCTGGCCCGCAAGTTCGGCGTCGATGCGGCGCAATTGGAGCGAGCGCAAGGCAAGCTCCCCCTCCACGGTCTTCTGGTCGGCCTGGGCCATCTTGGTGTCCATGCGCATGAGCACCTGGCCGGCGGCGACCTTCTCGCCTTCATGCACGAGGATTTCCTGGACGATGCCGGCGTCCGCGGGCTGGACGATCTTGACGTAGGTCTGCGGAACCAGGCGCCCCTCGGCGCTGGCGATGATGTCCAGCTTGCCGAAGACTGCCCATGCGATGAGCAAGACGAAAAGGATCATGACCACGTAGGCCACGGTTCTCGGCAGCTTCGCCGGAGGGCTTTCCTGGATGCGGAGCAGCCCGGGCGCAAAGTCGAGGGCTTCGGGAGACAGCGGAGCGTTCTTCATGAGGACGAGGCAGCGAGGCTCGGTAACGATCGGGAAGGATGAGCGGGCGCGATGCCGGTGCTCCTGCGCCTGGCGATGGCGTCCTCGATTCGCGTCGCCGCGATTCGAGCCACCGCCTCGGGCCGCAACGATCCGAACCGATCGCGGAACGACTGCGCGCAGGATTTCGCCTGGGGATCGTCTAGGAGCGCGGACAACTCCGCAGCGAAGCCCTGCTCCGCCGCCGTTGCCGGCGCGAGCCGCCCGGCACCATAACGGCTGACGCTCCAGGCGGTGCGGTACTGCTCGAGTTGCGTCGGCAGGAACAGCATCGGAACGCCCGCCTGCAGGAACGCGGCCGTCATGCCGTGACCGCCGTGACCGATGGCAAGATCGCAGCGCCCGGCCACCTCGGCGATGCACACCGGCTCTCGCACGAAGGCCATCTGCGCGGAAGCGTGCCTTCGTACCAGGTCTTCGCCGATTCCCGGCGAGAAGACGAGTGCGCTCGCCTCATGTTGCGCCAGATCCGCCAAGAGGCGCTCGAAGCCGTGCACCTTCGGCCGCAGGTATGCGAACACCCGTTTGCCGCCAGCCGAAGGCCACGCCGGCGGCATGCCGGCGGAATCGACGTAGAGCGCGCCAAGGTATTGGGAATCGGCTCGCCCGCCGTAATGATCGAGCAGCGGGAAAGTGCACAGCAGTTCGTCGTCCCCGCGCAGCAAATCGCACAGCGCTGCAGCAGCGGCGCCGCAACCCGCGGCCGCGACTGCCGCGTTGGCTGTATCCAGCACTTGCGCCTCGCTTTTCGCCAGCGCTTCCATGGACACCCGCGCCCAGGGACGCAAGGCGGGCAAGGGAGAGACGGCCGGCGGGCACTCGAATCCCGTGCCCAGCCCGATACGGGCAACCGGACTGCCACGAGCCGCCAGGAGGGCGGACGGCGCATGGGAGGCGACGACGGCATCCGGACGAACCCAACGGTACAGCTCGCCCCACGCCCGAAGCAGCGCGCTCAGGTCCTCCCGGGTACCCCAGCCGTGGAGGCGGAGGATCTCGGGATAGCTCTCCGGTTCTGCGGGCTTGTCCTCGAAACGCGGGTGGAAGATGGGCGCCTGGCAATAGGGGAAGCCGCGCGCATCCAGGAAGCGCGCCGCCTGCGGCAAGTCGCGCACGGCGAACAGCGTCTCGTGCCCGTCGGCGCGCAAGCGCTCGGCGACGGGCAGGAACTGGCCAAGGTGACCGAAATTCCCGCCGAGTTCCCAGGCGAAAAGAATGCGGCTCACGAGTGCCCGCCGCCTCGCGTCGGAATTGCGACGCGCGCCTTTCCGGATGCCATCGTCCCCGCCATCACTTCAATTGCGCCGCGCCGCCGCTCACCTGGCTCCAGGGGTGCAGCGTCTGGGGCGCGATGGCGAAGTTGGCGTCGGAGAGGTTCGACTGCGCGGCGGCGACGCTCATGCCCGCAAGATCGCCGTGCAGACCATACTCGTAGGCCAGATCGCCGCCCAGGGCCGCCGTGTCGCTGCCGGAGAGATGCGCATCCAGCAATGCGTTGCTGAGGTGCCAAGCATTCAGGCCGGGGATCGCGGCCCGCGCCTGGTCGAAACGCGCGACCAGCTGCTGGAAATCGAAGGTCTCGATCTTGTGGTCCGAAAGCGGGCTTGCACCCGACGCATAGGCTGCGGTCGCCTCCGCGATCACTTGCAGGGTCGCTACGTTTCGGTTGCCCGCGAAGGTGTACCAGTCCTTGAGCGTGATGCTGTCGGCCGTGCCGACATCGAGCACCAGGTCGTTGCCGTTCTTGTGGAACGACAGGTCCGCGTAGTCGAAATTGCCGCCCAGCGAGATGACGTTCTTCCCTCCGCCGTACGCATAGACCGTATCCCGGCCATCGCCCTTGTCGAAGGCAAGGATGTCGGTGCCCCAGGCGAACCCGATCGTCGCGTTCTTGCCGATCAGGATGTCCTTGCCGGCCCTCGCCCAGGCGCTTCCCGAGGTGCCGACCTCGATCAGGTGGCCGTTGCCGGCATTGACCATCTGGTTGCCGTTCGGAAGGCACCAGCTGTCGCCGATCCAGGCGCCGCCGACCCCGAACTCCTGGCTGCCGCAGGAACCGTCCGGGTTGCGCCACGTCGACTCGCCGCTGCCGTCCGCATTGACGAACCGACTGCCGCCGCTGCCGTTGGCATTGCCCCAGCGCTCGGCGACGGAGCCGTCGGCGCCCGTGCGTTGCTCGCTGTAGCTGCCGTCGGCGCCGTGCCAGATCTTCGCCCTGGCGCCATCGGCCCCGTTGAACTGAATGGCGTAGCTCCCGTCCGCGCCATGCCAGGCGTTTTCGATGGAGCCGTCGGCTTCCACGGTCTGTTCGACGTAGCTGCCGTCGGCGTTGTGCCAGCCATTCGCCACGGAGCCGTCGGCGCCATCGACGTGACTGGCATAGCTGCCGTCGGGGTTGTAAACGTCGCTGCCGCTGCTGCCGTCGGCATGGGTCCAACTGTCCGTGAGTCGGATACCCGCCCGGCTGTAGTTGGTCCGGGTGACGTCGCCCTGCCCGTCGTCGACGTAGCCGACATAGCTACCGTCGGAACGGTAGGCCTTCCCGCTGCTCGATCCATCGGGATTGAAGGCATCGCTCCCGTGGCTGCCGTCCGCGCGGCTCCAGACGTCGGCTTGCTTCGTGCCGTCGGCGCGGTAGTCCGTCCGCATGGCGTCTCCCCGCCCGTCGTTCGCGTAGGTGCTGTAGCTGCCGTCGGCATACTTCAGGCGATCGATCACGAGCCTGCCGTCCCCGGCGGGATCGAAGTTCCGGACGAGAACATGATCGCCTCGGGTTCCGTAGGCGATGTCGAGGTCCCTGCCGGATTGGGTGAGTGAGACGTTCGCAGCCGAGACCCCCGGTCCGAACTCGATGGCGTCGGGATCGTTCTTGGCCCCGTCCACGATCTCGTCCCGCCCGTCGCCGGGGTTGAAGACAAACGTCTCGTGACCGCTGCCGCCGATGAGGGTGTCGTTGCCGACTCCGCCATCGAGCGTGTCGTGCGCGCCGCTGCCGACCAGCACGTCGTTGCCGGCTCCCGCACTGATCCGGTTGTCGAGATTCGTGCCCGTCAGCGCATCGTCGCCGCTGCCGCCGTGGATATCGAACCCCCGGGCCACGAGCTGCTCGTAGGTCAGCGTGGTGCCGTCCGCGAAAGCGAAGTTCTGGATGGCGCTGAAGCTCTCTGCTTGCGCGGGATCGAAGCCCCCGATTTGCACCTCGTCGCCGCCGTAGCCCAAGCGCAGCGTCAGGGACCCGATTCCCAGCGTTATCTGCTGCGGCCCGATGCCGGGACCGAACCGCAAGCTGTTGCCGCTTCCGGACGGCTGGACCATGACGGAGCCGTCGCCCTGCCCGATCTCGAACGTGGTCGCGCCATCGGCCGCCCCCACCAGCGTGTCGTTCAAGGCCGCCACCAACGTCTGGCCGCTGGCGGTCGCGGTGACAACCTGGTTGGGCAAGCCGACGATCACCGTCGGCGCCGCGTCAACCACCAGCGTAAGCGGCAGTCTCACCGTGCCGCCGAAGGGATCGGTGACGTCGAGAGACAGGCCGAGGGTACCCACGTCCCCTTCGCCCGGGGTCCCGGTGATCCGACCGGTGCGGGAATCGAAGACCAGCCAGCTCGGCAAGTCGGCGCCGCCGGCCATGGACAGGCGGTAGCTGACCCGATCGCCGTCGGGATCGGCGATCTGTCCGGCCGCCGCGATGTCCAGGGAAGCGGCATGGCCCACCACTGCCGTCACCGTCCCGATGTCCCGTCCGGCGACGGGATCGCCGTTGACCGTCACCCGGCCATCGAGCGACTCTCCCGTCCAGACGGCCCCATCCGCGAACTCGATGCGGTCTATCTGCCGCGGCCGGTCGCCGTACCAGATCTCCAGCCGAATCGAATCGGTGCCGTTCTCGTTGCAGATCGCCAGGTCGTCCCCGTAGCGGAAGAGCCGCAGGTCCTCGGGCTTCACCCCGTCGCCGAAGCGGATCACATCCAGTCCCCGATAAGTCCGGCCCGCCGATTCGTAGACGCGGTAATCGGAGGGCAGGCCGAGGTGCTGCCAGTAGTCCGCTGTGCCGTAGGCCAGATCCATGTAGTCGCCCCACAAGTTGCCGTGGTACAGGTCGGATATGGTGGTGTTGCCGCTGCCGAGGCCGAGTTCATAGAGATCGGCGTCGATGGAGCCGAGCGTCCTGCTTCCGCCGGTGCCGGCCCGATAGGTCTTCCCCGCGCCGAAGAACGTCTCGCCGCCGGCGCCCAGCGTGTCGTAGCCGGCGCCGCCGATCATCGTGTCGGCGCCGAGGCCGCCGAAGATCAAGTCGCCGCCGCTGCCGGCCACGAGAAGGTCGTCGCCGCCGCCGGCGATGATCCGGTTGCCGCCGTCACCGCCGATGATGGTGTCGTCGCCGTCCCCGCCGTAGAGATCCCCCGATCCGCGGATGAGGTGATCCTGGTTGCCGAGATCGAGCGGAGGCGCCATGGCAAGCAGCTGCTCGCGCGTCAGGACGGTGCCGTCCGCAAAGCGGAACTGCTCGATGCCGGCTCCCGGGAAATCCGCATAGGGCATCATGACCTGGACGCCGCCGCTGTCTCCCCATTCGATGGAGAGCAGCGCGCCGGCCGTCTGGACATCCCTGAACGGCTGCATGAAATTCGGGACGACGGGAATGCCGTACCTCGCCCATTCGGGACACGGAACGGTATAAAGATAGTCCGTGTCGCTCCAGGAAAACCGCAGGTCTGCGGCGCTCACGCCAACCGGAAAGACGATCACGTCGGGCTGGATCGCCGCCGTCGGAACCTCGCCGCTCTTCCACACGCTCGGCGCGATCACGCCCGTGTCGCCCGTATCGACGATGAGGTCCTGCGCGGACTTGTCGACGAGCACGTAGGTATCTCCGCCGCCCCGCCCGTCCATGACGTCGTGGCCGGCCGTTCCGCTGATCAGCATATCGCTGCCGGACGTGCCGATCATCTCGTCGTTCCCGAGGCCGCCTTGGAACAGGCTGCCGAACTTTCCGTCGCCCACGCAGCTGCCGCTTCCCGACAAGGTATCGTTGCCGGTCCCGGCGACGACGATTGCCCGTTCCGAAATCGACAGGTATTGGTCGCCGCTGCCGCCTTGCAGGATGGCGGTCGAATAGACGTGGCTGTACTCCCGGACGGTATTGACCGCAGATCTGGTCTGCGTTCCGGACAATGCGATGTCGGACGGCACGGCCGTGTTCGGAGGATAGACCCAGCAGCCCGTGAAGTGGCCGCTCGTGTCCGTCACGCGCACGATCGTCGCACCGAACGGGTAGGAGAAGCCCGCGATGGGTTGGCCCCAGCTATCGAAGGGCACATAGCGGCCGGCCGAACCGATGGCGACGCTCTGGCCGTCCGTCCTTGCCAGACTGGTATTCGCGATGGTGACCTGGCCGACAGATTGCGATTGCCCGGTCAGGGTGACGACTTCGCCGGATCCCGCGTAGAGCTGGGCATCGTCGCCGGACTTCACCGTCTCCTGGTACCGCGCCACGGCGCGCGTCGTGGTGGTATCCGGCCAGCTTGCGTAGGTCTCGGTTCTCACCCAGCTGCCGTCCGGCTGCGCAACATAGCCCAGCGCCGCCAGCTCGGCGAAGTATTCGGCGCGCATCTGCGTGCGGAACGACCGGGCCAGGGCTTCGGGCGTGACCGCCGCGGGCGCGCCCACGATTGCATCGACCGGCTGGCGTTCTCCGCCCGAAAGCTCGATCGACCAACTGCCGGCGTGATCGGCGTAATCCTTGACGATCAATCCCGACGGCGTTCCGGCGATGGTGAGCACGAGATCCTTGCCTCGCCGTTCGGCCTGAAGGTCGTCCGTCGAGACGCCCTGCCCCAACCGGAGCACGCCGCCATCGTCGACGATCGTGCTCATCGCCATGCCGAAGCGCAAGACGTAGGTGTCGGCGCCTTCGCCCCCGATGAGGGTCGCGTTTCCGTTGCCGCCGTCGATGAGGTCGTCGCCGCGGCCGCCGTGGATGACAACGTTTCCGGCGCCGCCCGTGAGGGAGTCGTTGCCGCCGGTGCCCACGAGCGTCACGTCGCCATTCCCCGCCTGCAACTGCATCCCCGGCAGCGCGGCTGTCGCTTGCTGCAGCGACAACACCGTGCCGTCGGCAAAGCGGATCTCGCCGATCGCATTCTCGAAACCGTCGACGATGTCGACCGAACCACCCCCGCTGCCGAAATCCAGGTGCAAGGTCCAGCCGCCGTCGGCCATCTGCTGCCGCACGGACGCGACCAGGCTGTCGGCCGTGACGCCCTCCGCCATCCGGATGACGTTGGCGCCGCCCTTGTCCGAAATCACATAATGACCGGCCGCGCCGAGAACGAAGGTATCGTCGCCGGCGCCGCCGACGAAGGTGTCGTTGCCGCCGTTGGCGACCAGCGTATCGCCCTCGTCGTTGGCCGTGGCCCGGAGGTCGGCGGTGCCGGTCAGTTGCAGCGTCTGGACGTGCTCCGGCGCGACGAAGCTGACCGAGGAAATCACCGTGTTGGCGCCTGCCTGCGCACGTACGACGTCGGCGGCGTTGTTCACGACGAAGGTGGCGTTCGCCGCCCCCCCGATCAATGTGTCGACGCCCGAATTCGAAACGATGACATTCGCAAGGCCGTTGCCCGTGGCCGTGAGATTCTGCGTCCCGGTAAGCGTCAGGTTCTGCACGTTGTCCGGCAGCACGTAGCTCACCGATGAAACGATCGTGTTGTTCCCCTGGCCGGCCTGCTCGACCACCACCTGATCGGCGCTATTGACGAAATACGTGTCGTCGCCGGCGCCGCCGGCCAGCGTGGTTTCCGCGCCGAACGCGACCAGCGTGTCGTTGCCCGCGCCGGCCGCCATGAGCGACCCGGGATCGCTGCTGAGCATGAAGGAATTCCCCTGCGCATCCGTCGCCTCGCCCTGCCCGTGTTTCAGCAGCGTCTCCAGCGTCACGTAGCCGCCGCGCACTCCGAAGAACAACCGCTGCTGAAGATTCGCAAAGCCATTGTCGATGACGAGGCGGCCGCCGCCGGCTTCATCCACCGCCACCGCAAGGCTGCCGTCCGATCCGAAGGCGACGGTCGCGGCGAGATCGTCGCTGCCGTCGATCCCATCCCCGAAGACCAGCCCGTAGCGGTCGGCCGCCCCCGCCCGCACTTCGACGCTGCCGAAGCCGGCATCCATCTCGACGTAGGTGCCGGCGCTTCCGGCAATCGTCATTTCGCCCTTGCCCGCATGGGCGATGCCGTACAGGTCCTGGATCAGTTCCGTCCCGTCGCCGCCCTGGACGTAAGCCACGTCGCCGCCCGTGATGGTCTCGCTGCCGCTGCCGCCGTAGACCGTCGCGCGGCCGTTCCCGAGGAAGATCCTGGCAATGCCCTCTCCGCCATGGACGGTCGTCGTGTCGCTGCCTACGTAGATTTCCGTCGCGCGGGACGCCGTGCCGCCGTCGCCCGCGTAGATGACGTTGGCGCCGCTGCCGCCGATCAGGGTGTCGCTGCCGGCGCCGCCGTACATCGTGGTATTGCCGCTGCCCGCGTGGAGCCTGGCATTGCCGTCGCCGGCGATCAGCACATTG
>DASVZI010000185.1:0-1601 GCA_036391735.1 Rhodocyclaceae bacterium | reverse complement strand
CCACCGTTCCAGGGCCGGTAGGGTGCCCTGCTGCGCGCAGGTAAAGGAGGAGGCGGACGCTCTATCGCTCTTGTCCGCCGGAGGACACGGAGCGCAGCAGGGCACCCCACCGGCCGACCGGAACGATCATTAAACCTACAGAACGTACCGCGAAAGATCCTCGTTCTTCGCCAGGCTCGCCAGCCGCGCATCGACGTAAGCTGCGTCGACGGTGACGGCAAGAGCCCCCCTCGCACCGGCGTCGAACGACACCTCCTCGAGCAGTTTCTCCATCACCGTGTAGAGCCGACGCGCCCCGATGTTCTCGGTCTTCTCGTTGACCTGGAACGCGATCTCCGCCAGCCGGCGGATGCCGTCCGGCGAGAACTCCAGCGTCACTTCCTCCGTGCCCAGCAGCGCCTGGTACTGCCGTGTCAGGCAGGCATCGGTCTGCGTGAGTATCCGTTCGAAATCGTCGACCGACAGCGAATCGAGTTCGACGCGGATCGGGAAGCGGCCCTGCAGCTCAGGGATCAGATCGGAAGGCTTCGCCAGATGGAAGGCGCCGCTGGCGATGAACAGGATGTGGTCGGTCTTGATCATGCCGTACTTGGTCGTCACCGTCGTGCCTTCGACCAGCGGCAGCAGGTCGCGCTGCACGCCCTGGCGCGAAACGTCGGCGCCCATGGTCTCGGAGCGCGAGGCGATCTTGTCGATCTCGTCGAGGAAGACGATGCCGTTCTGCTCGACGTTGCGCAGCGCCTGCGTCTTGACGTCGTCGTCGTTGATCATGCGCGCGGCCTCCTCGTCGGCCAGCGCCTTCATGGCCTCGCTGATCTTCATCTTGCGATGCTTGCGGCGGCCGCCGCCGAGGTTCTGGAACATGCCCTGTATCTGTTGGGTCAGGTCCTCCATGCCGGGCGGCGCGAGGATCTCCATGTGCGGCGAGGCCGCCGCCACTTCGATCTCGATCTCCTTGTCGTCGAGCTCGCCTTCGCGCAGCCGCTTGCGGAACTTCTGGCGCGTGCCGGATTCGTCGGCGCTGGCGGTGTCGGTGAAGCCGACGCTGCGCGCCGAGGGCAGCAGCACGTCGAGGATGCGGTCCTCGGCGGCGTCCATGGCACGGCTGCGCACGCCGCGCATCGCCAGTTCGCGGGCGTCCTTGATGGCCGACTCGGCGAGGTCGCGGACGATGGTATCGACGTCGCGCCCGACGTAGCCGACTTCGGTGAACTTGGTCGCCTCGACCTTGACGAAAGGGGCGTTGGCGAGCCGCGCCAGGCGGCGCGCGATTTCCGTCTTGCCGACGCCGGTCGGACCGATCATCAGGATGTTCTTCGGCGTGATCTCGTTGCGCAGCGGCTCCGCCACCTGGGCGCGGCGCCAACGGTTGCGCAGGGCGATGGCGACGGCGCGCTTGGCATGCGCCTGGCCGACGATGTGCTTGTCGAGTTCGGAAACAATTTCCGCCGGAGTCATGGGTGTGATGGGACGCATCGGACGATTATTCCACAGTCGGCAGCGCCCCTGCTATGATCCATTGAAGGCAAAACCCCTGCAATGACAAGGACATCGAAAGAGGAGCGCGAGGCCGCGTTGGCCGACCAGGTGACCCGGCTGCG
>DASVZI010000184.1:0-89759 GCA_036391735.1 Rhodocyclaceae bacterium | reverse complement strand
GGCTCCTGCGTCCACTGCAGCCAGGTGCCGTAGGGGCCGCTCCAGTTGTTGTCGGCATAGCGGTCGGGTGCGCGCGTCGGATCGAGCACCAGCACGTCCTTGCCGTGCTTCACGACGATGCGCCGCACCAGGGTCCGCTCGCGGCCGCGGCCGGGCGCCTGCCAGCGATAGGTGCCGTCGGAACCGGTGGTCGCCTGCATCAGCGTGGCCCAGTCCTTGCCTCGCGCGCCTTCGATGCGGATCTCGGCGCCGCCGACCGGTGCACCGGTGGACAGCGAATTGACCGCGAACTTGACGCCGTCCTCCTCCTCGATGGTGGACAGAGACAGGTCGGTCACCTGTACCCGCACCCAGCTGCGCTGCGTCGACTCGTCGAGCCGGCGGATGCCGACCAGGTAGGTGCCCGGCTGCTGCTTGCCGGCGATGGCGGCGAAGTGCGGTGCGAGATCGATGCCGAAGCGCGCGGCGCTGCCGGTAGGTTTGAGCGGCAGCCTGACCAGCGCCGACACCGGCGGCGAGCCCAGGGTGCGCAGTTGACGCGCCAGGGCGCGGGCGTCGATGTGGCGATCGTTCTGGGTATGCGCGGCGGGTTCCTCGCCGGGCGCGGGCGGCGCGCCCTGCTCGTCGACCGTCACCGCCTGCTCCGGGAAAGGCCAGAACGAGCGGTTCTCCGGATCGACCGGGTAGACGCGAAGATCGACGCGCCCGAAGCCGCGGCCCTCGACCGGCAGTTGCTGCGGGCCGAAGCGCTCGACGATGCCGTGGCCGACCTGCCACTGCAAATACTTTGGCTTCGCCGTGAAGTGCAGGAACAGTTCACTCGGGGCCTTGGCCTGGATCGACCGCCCGCGCGTATCGGCGAGCGGTATCGGCGCGAGACTGACGCGATACAGCGTGTCGGCCTGGAAGCGGCCTTCGACGACCAGGCTGCGGCCCGAGGTCTGGAAGCTCAGGCCTTCCACGGCGGGCGTGAAGCGCAGCAGGTTGCGGCCCTCGATCGGGCTCAGGACCTTGGGCTGGGCGGAGAAGTCGACCACCACGCGGCGCTGGTCGTCGTTGCAGGTCAGCGCCTGGTCCTTGGCATAGCGCACGCCTTCGGGCGTGATCGGCAGCCGCTGGCCCGCGCAGGAGAAGCCGCTGATGCGGAAGGACTCCGAGGTGCTGAAACTCACGTCCTTGAAGCTCTCGGCGGCGCTGTCCTCCACCGACAGCCGCAGCCGCAGGATGACGCGCTGGCCGCTGGCGATCGGACGCAACAGGTTCAGGACATAGCTTGCCGGGTCGCGGCGCTGGGCACGTTCCACCACCTTGAGCTCGAAATCCTTCTGGTCGAGCCAGCGCGTCTGGCTCTCGTCGATGCCGGGCAGCGGGCGCAGGCCGATGCGCACCATGCGGCGCAGGGCTTCGGGATCGAGCGGTTCGGCGAAGGTCAGGGTGATGCGCTCGACGGGGTCGAGGCCTTCCTCGCGGTCGGCGGGAATGGTGCGCGTCGGCGCTTCCATCAGCGTGACCAGGCTGTGGGTCTTCTGCCGGAACTTGAAGCTGAAGCGCGACAGCGCGGGCCACGGTTCGGCGGGACGGAACTGCAGGGTGCGCCCGTCGAGCCAGGTGTAGACGCCGGGATGGGCCGGCGACATCGTCACGTAGCGTTCCGCGTGATGCTCGGGACCGCCCTGCGCGGGGCCGGTGGCCCCGTCGAAGAAGAAGGTCACCGGGTCCCAGCGGCGCAGGAACTTGTCCGGAATGACGGGCGCACCGCTCGGCTGCACCAGGGTTCCGGCGGGCGCGGGGGCGGCCGCCCAGGAACCGGCGGCGCCGGACAGTGCCGCCAGCGCGGCGAACAACCGGATCACCCAAAGCATGCGTCGTGCGTTCATTCTGCTTCTCCCTCGTCGGCGGGCATCGGCTCGCCTTCGCCTTCGTTGCCTTCACCCTCGGCAGCCTCATCGGTCGGCTCGCCGGACTGCGCCTGCTCGCCAGGCGGCGGCGCCGGCGGCGGCGGCACGTAGATCAGCGGGGCGGCGCCGTCCTTGGCCTCCACGTAGCGGCGCAAGATGTCGTAGGGCGGCCGCGTGTCGGGCTGCTTCAACCCCAGCACGATCGGCCGCACCCGGACCGGCGCGCTGTCGGCCGGCAACTCGACGGCGAGAAAGTAGCGTCCGGGCAACAGGGTCGGCATCTGCACCGCGCCTTGCGACTGCATGGCACCGCGCTCGTCGTACAGCGTGCTTTCCGCCACATCGGACGAGGCGCGAATGCCGATGCCGAGTGTGGCGGCCTGCTTGAGCTCGAAGCTGAAGAGCCGCGCGCTGCCGGACGCCAGCAGCACTTCGGGGCCGGCGCCTTCGTCGAGCGGCACGACGGGCGTCGCCATCACCGTGGCCGATCCGCCGAGACCGTCGGCGCCAATGGCGCGGACGAGCAGCCGCGAAGCCCCGGCCGGCGCGGGCAGGTTGAGGCGGGCGCCGTGCATGTGCGCCTCGGTGCGAGCGGGGCGGCCTTCGACCAGGAACTGGGTCACGACCGGCGTGCTGGTGCGCACGTGAAGCATCGCGGGCTGATCGAGATTGAAGGCGAGCACCTGTTGCTTGCCCTTCAGGCTTACCGACTGCGGCGGCTTGACGGCGGTCTCCTGCAGGCCCTTGAGCCAGCGCAGCGCATGCTCGACGGTGCGCGCCTGCGGCTCGTCGATCCAGGCCACGACGGCGCCGGGTTGATGCTGGAGCCACAGCACGCCGCTGCGGCGCAGTTCGAGATCGTTGCCGTTCGCGACGCGGCCGCCTTCTTCCTGCCACAGCACGCGGGTGTCGCCGCGCACATGGAGCCGGTAGCCGGTGCCGTCGCTCCTGGGCACCTCGACGGGGACGCGCAGCCTTCCCGATGCGCCGAGATTGCGTTCGAGCAGTTCGCCGGGCTTGAGCGCCGCCTCGGCGTCGCTGCCGCCGGGGACAAATTCGACGCCATAGCGCGCTTCGGTGTCGCCTGCGTTGAGGAGCCACAGCTGGTCGGCATCGGTCGCCACCGTCTCCTGGACGCTGTCGTCGCCGGCCCAGTGGGTGGAGCGAACGATGCCGTGCTTGACGAACAGCGCAGCGCTAGCGGGCGAGAGCGTCAGGCCCACACGTCCGGCGCTGCCGGGCAGCCTGAGCGGGAGGGCGCTGTGCGCCGGCAGGGCGCCGTCGGCCAGGCCGAACGACAAGGATTTGCCCGCGACCTGATTGAGCGCGACCTGGCGGACATCGACTTCGAGCGCGGCGGCGTCGCTGCCTGCGTTCCAGACGCGCGCCTGAGCTGGCTTTCCGGGCAAGGCGACGGTGATCGCTTCACCCGCGACGAAGCCCGTCTCGGCAGGCTCCCGCGTCTCGCCGAGCGCGATGCCCGGCTGGGCCGCGCGCGCCTGGGCCATCAGCAGCGAAGGGCCATGCGCGTTGGGACGCAGGTCGATGGCGGCGATCTGGCCGGCCGCGACGTCGAGGCGCACGGAATCTTCCGCCGGTAGCCGCAAGCGTTCGGCCGCCGTATCGCCGGCCGCAGCACCGGTCACCAGCAGCAGCGATCTTCCGCTGACGGCGATGACGGGATTGCCCACGGGCTGGGCCGCGCGAGCGCCGCTGTCGGACCAGGCGAGCTGAGCCGGATCGCCCTTCAGGCGGAAGCTGCCGGGGCGCGACAGGACCACTTGGGCGATCCTGAGATCGGGACGCTTCTCGTCGATCCGCACGGGGGAAAGGTGGCCGTCGAGCCATTGGCTCTCCGATGCCGAGGGCAGCGCGGCGGCCACGGCGCGCAGCGTCAGGCGCTGGCTGCGCCGATCGGCCGACCAGGCGCGCAGGCGATAGGCCTTGTAGCGCTCGCCGGCGAGAGGCAGCGCGACGGCCGGTGCCTTGCTTACCTCGGTGCCGAGGCCGATCCAGCCTTGCGGCGTTTCGCCTTCGAGGGCGAGGCCGACGGCGTCGTCGGAACGCGCGCTGGCGAGCAGCACCGTGCGATCCGACGGAAGCTGCAGCGGGAATACATGCACCTGCGTGCCCTTGATGTCGACGTCGGTGCCGAGCGGCAGCGGCTTCTCCGCGACCTCTCCGGGCACGATCATCGACACCACGGTCTGCGCATGCTTCTGGCCGACCGGATCGACCTGCAGGCGATACTGGCCGGGCAGCAGCCGGCGGCCAATATGGAAGTTCCAGTCGCCCGGACGGTCGTCGTTCTGCGCCACGGTTTCGCCGGCGGCGTCCATCAGCCGGGCGCGTACGTCGAACGCACCGAAGGACTGCAACTCCACCAGGCCGTCGGTGCCGACCGACACCGGAATCGCGGCGGGGGCAGCGACCACGCGCGACTGGCCCGCGAGCAACGGCGTGGCGGCGAGCCTCAGCGAATAGGTGACGAAGTTGTTGCGTCGGCTATGGCTGGCGCGGATCACGTAGCGGCCGGCAGGCAACTCGCCGCGCCACGGTTCGCGCGCGTTGATGCTGGCGATCGTGCGGCCGGGATTGCCGGCCTCGACCAGCGCCGCTTCCATTTCGTTGTCGAGGGCGATGGTCATCTCGGCCCTTGCGGGCAGCAGGAATTCCCATTGGTCGGGCTGGCGTGCGCCGCCCTTGGCCGGCTCCTGCCAGACGTGCTCGATGGCGGTTTCGACGCCGATGCGATGGGGGCCGTGCCCCTTGAAGCGCCTGGTTTCGGCGACATGCTCGAGACGCGTCAGCACGCGGGCCTCGGCGGTCTGGGGCAGCACGATGAGGCGATAGCTGCCGGCGGCGAAGTCCTGCGTCAGGTCGCCGGATTGCACCGGCGCGGATACCGGCCAGCCCTGGGCGTCCTCCAGCCGGATGTCGAAGTTGCGCCCGAGCCCGAGCGTCTGCAGGTGATAGCGGCCGCCCCTGGCGATGCGGAAGCGATAGGCGAGGGCGCGGCCGACCGGCAGTGCGGCGCGGGCGACTTCGCCCTCGCGCAGTTCGCCGCCATCGACGACTTCGGTGCGCGCGAGTTGCACCCCGAGGTGGCCCTGGGTTTCGCCTTGGGTGCTCACCGTCAGCTGGTAGTCGCCTTCGCGCAGATAGCGCTGGATCTGGAAGTTGCGGCCGATGCCGTTTTCCGCTTCCTCGAAGAGGCCGGGGTTGGTGCGCGTACGGACCTTGGCGCCGGTATGCAGCAGCCCGGTGGATTCGAACTGGTAGAGCCCGGCCTTATCGACGCGGACGCTGAAGGTCTCCGCGCTGCGGCGCTTGAGATCGAGGAAGCGCGGCGCCTCCGCCGTCACGACCGCGAATTTGGGCAGACCCGCAAGCCGCGCGTCCGGCAGGGCCGGCAGCGGGGTGCTGCTGGCCAGCCGCGTCGGCTGAAATCCGAGCGAGTAGGCGAGGGCGGAGCCGCCGGCCTCGATGCGCACCCGGTACTGTCCCGGATCGACGTCGAGGGCGGCCCCCTTGCGACCCGTATCGACGAGCGTCAGGTCGATGGCATGGCCGTCTTCGGCGACCGCGCGCAGGGTGCCCCGCTCGGGGACGGAAACGGGAATCGTCAGAACTTCGCCGGGGCGCTGCGAGACGGGCAGCGCCTGCCGCAGGTCGATCGGCAGCGGGCGCACCACCGCGCCGGAGGCCACGCCGGGCTGGCGGTTGAGGTAGAGGGTGTAGTAGGCGCCGGAATCCAGCTGCATGACCGGGAATCGCACCGCCGCGACGACCGGGGAGAGCGCCTGCTGCGGCTTGCCTTCGCCGCTGTCGAGACGCAGGTCGAGAATGCCCTTGGTCTCGGGCTCGATGGTCAGGACATGGAGGCCGCGGTCCAGTTCGAACACGTGGCCGCCGGGACGCCAGGGCGGCGTCTGGTAATCGCGCGGGCGGGAGGTCAGGAAGGGCTCGACGCGGTAGCGCGCCTTGACGCCGTCACCGGCCACGCGCAGTTTTCCCGTCGCCGGCATCTTGATGAAGAGCGTCAGGGTTTCGAGCAGGTTGAAGCGGCGGTGCCAGCCGGCGCTTCCGATTTCCACGGCCTGTTCGGCCAGGAATTCCTCGCGGCCGAAGTGCGGCTGGCGCGTCAGTACGGCGCTGGCGCCGACGGAGTCCTCGGCATGTCCCGCATGGATCGAGCTGACCCAATAGCTGCCCGATCCGTCGAAATGGACGATGGGGTTGGCGTCGAAATGCTGGAGGACGTAGGTCTTGCCCGGCGCCGCGGAAACGGTGACGACGCGTTCGCCGCCGCCCGCTTGCACCACTTCCGCCACCGGCGGCAGGGACTTCTTGTCGATGGCCGCCAGGTAACCTTCCTGGGGACGGAAGGGATCGCGGGGTGAGCCGCCGACCTGCAGGCTGGCGGTTTCCGCGCTCGGCAGTTCGAGGCGGAAGTACGTCGGGCCTTCCGGCACGACATAGCGGTCGGTGCCGAATTCGCTCATGGTGAATTGCTGGCGCATGGCGGGCGGCAGGGTCGGAAGCCCGAAACGCAGATAGAAGGGCTTCGCGTCCGAGGCCTCGGTCCACGCCTGGCTGGGCCCGCCATAGGCGGTTAGCAGGTAGAGGCCCGGATTCAGTTCGACGGTCAATTGCGCCACCCCCAGCGGCTGCTCGGGACGGGCCTGGCTCTGCGACATGCGGGGCAAGGCATCGACCAGCCAGGTGCCGTCGCGCCACAGACGGAGGTCGGCCAGGTGGCGTCCGGCGGCTTCCAGCACGACGACGCGCTTGCGCGGCACATCGATCCAGTAGGAGCGCTGCTCGAAGTCGCCCAGGCTGGAACGCTCGAGACGCTGCTCGACGAGCAGCGGCGGCTTTTCGTTCTGCTCGCGGAAGGCATGCGCGGCGAGCGTTGCGAAGCCGCTGCCGCGTTCGGCGGCGCGCACCAGAATCTTCTGTTCGCCGCGATCGAGGAACAGGTCGAGGCGCCCATCCTGCTTGCCGGCCTCGCCGGCCACCGGGCCGGCGCCTGCCATTCGGTCGACGGCCTGGAGGGCGACGCCCTGGGAACTGCTGGCGGTGACGGCATAGCGGCCGAAGGCGTCGACCGTCAGAACCGCCGATTGCCGGCCCTGGGCGGGAACCCGATTGCGATCGAGGCGGGCGGCGGGACCTTCGCCCGCATCGCAAATTCCCGCTGAGACGGCCAGGGCGACCAGCGCCAGGCACCGAACGACGACACCGAAAACCACTGAACCGACACGCATCTTGGCTCTCCCCAGGCCTGGCTTGCGCGGAAACATGCCCGCGACATCGCGGGCGGATACTAACCCATGACACCGGCAGGGATGACGATTGCCTGCGGTATGCGCAGGCCGTCCGCCGCGTCCGCTGCGGCGGACGGCAGGCTGCCGCCTTCGGCCACGGTCATCACGGGCCAGGCGCATTCGACGCCCAGCGGCACGTCGCTGTAGTAGTCGTCGGAAAGCATCGCGATCCCCATTCAGAGGCGGGCCAGCGAGGCGGCGTGGATCTCGGCCGCTTCGGACAGGACCGGCACGTTGTCGAGCGAAAGGAGCAGCGCGGCGCCCCCGAGCAGGAGGCCGGCGGCGATGCCGATGCCCGCGGCGCGTGCCAGCAGGCCGACGAGTTCGAGCACGGCGATGCTCCTGCAATCCGAAGTCCGCGGTTGGCTGCTAGTCATTTCTTCCTCCATCGGTCAGCGGGAAATTCCGCATGACCGTCATTTGAGGACGGCGGCCGGCCACGGCGATGGAGGGATAGGGGCAAGCCGGCGAAGAATAATGGCAACATTCTGACGACATACGAACGGCACGCCGGGCGCTGATCGCCTCGGGTATAGTGCGCCGCCATGGCCAGGACCATTGCAATCGTCGAGGACGACCCCGCCATCCGCGCGAACTACGTGGATGCGCTGCGCCGCCAGGGCTACGAGGTTTCCGCCCATGCCGACCGCCCGGCAGCGATGGCGGCCTTTGCGATCCGGCTGCCCGATCTCGCCCTGATCGACGTCGGGCTCGGCGACGAGCCGGAAGGCGGTTTCGAGCTTTGCCGCAGCCTGCGCGCGATGTCGGCCCGCTTGCCGATCCTGTTCCTCTCGGCGCGCGACAGCGATTTCGACATCGTGTCCGGCCTGCGGCTGGGCGCCGACGACTACCTGACCAAGGACATCAGCCTGCCGCATCTGCTCGCCCGCGTGGCGGCGCTGTTCCGTCGCGTCGATGCCCTGACGGCGGGATCGCCCGGGGAGGAGGTGCTCGAGCGAGGCGAATTGCGGCTTGATGCCAAGCGCTTCGTCGTCAGCTGGCGGGACCGGCCGGTCGACCTCACGCTGACGGAATTCTGGATGGTGCATTCGCTCGCCAAGTTTCCCGGCCACGTCAAGGGCCGCGACCAGCTGATGCGCGACGCCCAGCTGGTGGTCGACGAGGCCACCATCACCTCGCACATCAAGCGCATCCGCAAGAAGTTCGCCGCGGTGGACCCCGGCTTCGATCGCATCGACACCCTCTACGGCATGGGCTATCGCTGGACTTCCGATGGCGCTTAGGGTCAGGCTGCGCACGAAGCTGGCGCTGGTCTCGCTCGTCCTGCTGATCGTGCCCTGGACCGGCTACCGCTACATCGTCGAGATGGAGCGCTTCCTGCTGGAGGGCCAGCAGCAGGCGCTGCTGGCCACGGCCAAGGCGATCGCCACGACGCTGCACGAAAAGCCGGCGCTGATGCGTCTGACGACGCCGCTGCGCGCGCCCCGGCAGGAGACCGATGCGGCGACCGACGGGAGCGCGCCGGTCGAGACGGCGATTCCCGTCCCCGCGGACATGGGCCAATCCGCCGACCGCGACGCCAGTCGCGAGGATGAAAGCCTCGCCGAACTGCTGCGCGGCGCCGAGCGCAGCAACGTGCGGCTGTGGATCGCCAATCGGGAGTTCAAGATCCTCGCCGTCGCCGGCAGCCTGAAGCCGGCGGAGGCTGACGGCGAGCCGGGGCGCTGGCAGCGCCTGCTGGCCTGGCTGATCCATCCCCCCGCGCGCGACTTCGACGACGCCTTCGACGAGGACATGCTGGCCGCCGGCCCGGAAGTCACCGGCGCCCTGCTGGGCGCCGGCGGCACCCGCGTGCGCAACACCCGCGACGATCGCGCCGTGGTGGTTTCGGCGGCGCATCCCATCTGGGCCGCCGACAACGTGGTGGGTGTGGTGGTCGCGGAAGAGACCACCAATCCGATCCTCTCCGTCAAGAACGAGGCGCTGGGCCGCCTGGTGATCCTCACCCTGGCGGCGCTCGGCGCGGTCGGCTTGTTCCTGTTGGGTTTCGCGAGCCGCCTGTCGGCGCGCATCCGGCGACTGCGCGACGAAGCGGAGAGCGCGGTCGATGCGCGCGGACGCATCGCCTCGCTGGCCACCGCCTCGACGGCCGGCGACGAGATCGGCGACCTGTCGCGCAGCTTCTCCACCATCCTCGGGCGTCTCGCGCAGCACCACGCCTACCTGGAGAGCCTGGCCAGCCGGCTCTCCCATGAACTGCGCACGCCGGTCGCCGTGGTGCAGTCCTCGCTCGACAACCTGCGCATGGAAGGCGTGTCGCCGCAGGCCGCGGTTTACGTCGAGCGGGCGGGCGACGGGCTGACACGCTTGTCGCGCATCCTTTCGCGCATGAGCGAGGCGAGTCGGTTGGAGGCGAGCCTGGTCGCCCGCGAGCGCGAACGCTATGACCTGTCCACCGTGGTCGGGAACTGCACCGAAGGCTATCGGCTCGCCTACCCGGCGCAGGACTTCGTCCTGGAAGTGCCCGGGTTCCCGGTGATGGTGAACGGGTCGCCCGACCTGGCGGCGCAGTTGCTCGACAAGCTGGCGGCGAACGCGGCGGACTTCAGCAGTCCCGGCCGCCCCATCCGCGTGGCGCTATCCGCTGCCGCCGGCAGGGCCGTGCTGGCCGTGGCGAACAACGGTCCTTGCCTGGCGGAAGGGACGGCGGGCAAGCTCTTCGACTCGATGGTCTCGATACGACCGGGCGGAGGCGAGGAGCCGCATCTGGGACTCGGCCTCTACGTCGCGCGGCTGATCGCCGAGTTCCACGGCGGCTCGATCGCCGCGGAGAACCTGCCGGGCCGCGATGGCGTCGCCGTCGTCGTGACGCTGCCGACGGCGCCATGATGGCGCCTCATGGTGCCGGGGACGGGAATCGAACCCGTACAGCCTTGCGGCCGAGGGATTTTAAGTCCCTTGTGTCTACCAATTTCACCACCCCGGCACGGGGCAGGGCCAAATTGTACCGGCGTGCGTAAAATGCGCGGGACGGCGACGACCGATTACAACGACATGAGGTCGCGATTGCCGGCAACGGACCAAAGGAATATTCTGCTTGAGTAGCGTTGGGGGAGCGTGCCCGAGGGGACGGGCCAGCGATGATGCAAAGGGCGTACAAGGCCATCGGGATCGCCTGGTTCGCGGCTTGCGCCTTCTGCTGGGCGCTCGGCGCGTCCGCCGCTCCGCCCGGCTCGCGCAACATCGCGGTGCTGTATCCCGACATCGGCGATCCCTACCGCGGCGTATTCACCCGGATCATCGAGGGCGTCGAAGAGCAGACCAAGGGGCGCGTCGTCAGCGTCGCCGTCGGCAGCAACGCCAATCCGCAGGAAATCGCCGGGGAACTGCGCCAGCAGGACGTGCGCGTCGTCATCGCGCTCGGGCGCAACGGTTTGCGGCTGGCCGGTGGCCTCGACATCCCGGTAATCGCCGGCGGCGTCATCTCGGTGCCTGAGAGCGATGTCAGAAACATTCCGGTGTTCAGCCTGGCGCCCGATCCCGGCTTGCTGTTTGCGCGGCTGCAGAACCTGATGCCGGCCGCACGGCGCATTTTCGTCGTGTTCGACCCGCGTCAAAACGCCTGGCTGCTCCGGTTCGCCAAGGAGGCGGCTGCGGCGCGCGGATTCGAGCTCGTCGCCTACGAGGCATCCGATCTCAAGTCCGCCTTGCGTCTCTACCAGGAGGTGTTTGCGGCGATGGATCCGCGACGCGACGCCCTCTGGCTGCCCCAGGATTCGACTACCGTCGACGAAGCCTCGGTATTGCCGCTGGTGCTTCAGGAGGCATGGTCCCGCAGCCTGGCGGTCTTTTCGAGCAGCGTCGTACACGTGCGCCGCGGCGCGTTGTTCTCCCTTTATCCCGACAACCTGCAGCTCGGGCACAGCCTCGGCAGCGCGGCCCAGAGCGTGCTGGCCGCCAATGGCGCCACCCCGCGCGGAGTCACGCCCTTGCGGTCCGTGCTGACCGCGGTGAACGTCCGTACGGCAAGCCACCTCGGCCTCAATTTGTCGGGGCGGCAGCAGGGCATCGACATGGTGTTCCCCGAGCCATGACGCGCCCGCCCTTCGCAGGCCTGCTGCGCCAGGCCGCCTTCAAACAGCAGCTGAGCGTTGCCGTGACGACGGGCATCCTGCTGTTCGCGCTGCTCTCCTCGTTGCTGACGTCGTGGCAGGGAAGCCGGCAGATTCGCCAAACGCTGCTGTCGCAGGGCGAGCACATCGCCGAGAACCTCGCCGACCAGAGCACGCTGGCACTGCTCTACGCCTCGGCCGACAACGCGCTGGGCGTCGTCAACACCACGCTGTCGTTCCCGGACGTCAAGCGCGTCGAGATCCTCCAGGCCGGTGGCCAGGCGCTGATCGTGCGCGGCGATGCGATCGACGGCGCCGCTGATTTCCCGCTGCCCGATCCCGCCGCCCGCACGGCCTACCTCGAGGCGGAAACGCCCGACGCCTGGCGGTTCGTGGCGCCCGTGCGCGTCAAGAACGAGCGCGATTCCCCCTTCGAAATGGAACAGCGGCCCGAGGAAGTGCTGGGCTTCGTGCGCGTCGTGCAGAGCAAGGAGACGCTGTCGCGGATGCTGACGGAGATATTCCTGACCAACATCGCGATCTCGCTGTTCTTCGCCGGGGTGTTCCTGTTCGTCGTCCAGTGGCTCTCCAGCCGGATGACCGAGCCGATTACCGCGCTGTCGGACGCGATGGCGCGGGCCGAGCACGGCGAATCGGAAGTCCGGGCCGCGGTGAGCGGGCCGAAGGACATCCGCGACATGGCGCAGGCGTTCAACAGCATGATTTCCGCATTGCAGGAACGCGAGCGTGCGCTGCGCGAGAGCCAGGCCAACTACCGGGAGGTCGTGGACAGCGTCAAGGAGGTGATCTTCCAGACGGACGCGGCCGGCAACTGGGTGCTGCTCAATCCGGCATGGCAGGAAATCGTGGGGCTGGAGGTCGCCAAATCCCTCGGGCACTCCTTCCTCGACTTCGTGCACGAGGAAGACCGGCAATTGGCGAGCGAACTGCAGGCCCTCCTCAAGGCCGGCGAAATCCCCAGCTGCCGCTTCGAATTGCGCTTCAACCGGGCCGACGCCACGATCGGCTGGCTGGAGGCGGCGCAGCATGCCCGCTGGAGCGACGATGGCGAGTTCGCCGGCACGTCGGGAACGCTGTTCGACGTTACCGAGCGCCGTCTCGCGGCCGAAAAGCTCGAGAGCCTCAATGCCGAACTCGAGAACCGCGTGCGCGTCCGCACCGCACAGCTCGAGGCGTCCAACCAGGAGCTGGAAGCCTTCTCGTATTCCGTGTCTCACGACCTGCGCGCGCCACTGCGGGCGATCGACGGGTTTGCCAACATCCTGCTGGAGGATTACGCGAAAGCGCTGGACGATGCCGGCCTCGGCCACCTGCAGCGCATCCGGACGGCGAGCCAACGCATGTCGCAGCTGATCGACGACCTGCTCGAACTCGCCCGCATCAGCCGGGCCGACATCAACTACCAGGACAGCGACCTCAGCGCGATGGCCCGCGACCTGGCCCGCGAGCTTCGGGAGGCCGAACCGGGGCGCAGCGCCGAGTTCGAGATTGCCGACGGCCTCGAGGCGCACGTCGACCCTGTACTGATGCATGTCGTGCTGGACAACCTGCTGCGCAACGCCTGGAAATTCACCGGCAAGCGGGAGTCGGCGCGGATTGCCTTCGGAACCACGCAGCGGGCGGCGTCGGGCAACGGAGACGAGATTACGTATTTCGTGCGCGACAACGGCGCCGGCTTCGACATGGCCTACGCCGACAAGCTGTTCAAGCCGTTCAGCCGGCTCCATCCCGCCACGGAATTCGCGGGCACGGGCGTCGGCCTGGCCACGGTGCAGCGCGTCATCCATCGGCACGGCGGGCGGATATGGGCGGAAAGCAAGGCCGGGGAAGGCACCACGTTCTACTTCAGCCTGCCAGCGCCGAGAACATAGGCGCGCTATCATTGGGGTGCCCCGAGCCCCCGTGAAAGAGACCCATGATCGTACTCAATCTCGCCTGCAGCCATGAGCATCGCTTCGAGGGCTGGTTCGCCTCGACGGACGCCTTCGAGGACCAGCACCGGCGCGGCATGGTCAGTTGCCCCTTCTGCGGCGACGACGAAGTAAGCCGGCTGCCGTCGGGGCCTCACATCGCGGCCTCGTCCGGCGCGCGCGAAGCCGGCGAAAGGGAGACCGTCGCGGCGGTGCAGAGCCAGTTGCGCGATGCCATCCGCGCCTTCGTGCGGAATAGCGAGAACGTCGGCGAGCGCTTCCCCGAGGAGGCACGCAAGATCCACCACCATGAGGCGCCGGCTCGGAACATTCGCGGGGTTGCCACTCTCGAAGAAACGCGCGAACTGCTCGACGAAGGCATCATCGTCGTGCCGCTCGCGGTGCCGCCCGGCGAGGAGACGCACTGACGCCGCGGCCATCTGGGACGCAAGCGCATGCGCATCGAGGAAGAACTCAAGCTCGACTTCAAGGACGTCCTGATCCGGCCGAAGCGGTCGACCCTGACCTCGCGCTCCGAGGTCGACATCTCCCGCGATTTCATCTTCCGCCATGCGGGCGGCTCGTACCATGGCATTCCGATCATCGCGGCGAACATGGACACCGTCGGCACGTTCGAGATGGCCCGCGCGCTGGGCCGGCACGAATTGGCCACCGCCCTGCACAAGCATTACGACGAAGCCGAACTGGTGCGCTTTTTCGCCGAAACCGCCGGAACGCCGACCGTCTTCTACTCGATGGGCATCACGCGGGACGACTACGACAAGTTCCGCCGCGTCAAGGAGCAGGCGGGCGACGCCATCGGCTACGTCTGCGTCGATGTCGCCAACGGCTACACGAAGAACTTCGTCGACTTCCTGCGCAAGCTCCGCGACGCCTATCCGCAAATCGTCATCATGGCGGGAAACGTCGTGACGGGCGAGATGGCGGAGGAGCTGATCCTCGACGGCGCCGACATCGTCAAGGTGGGCATCGGCCCCGGCTCGGTCTGCACGACGCGCAAGATGGCCGGCGTCGGCTACCCGCAGTTGTCCGCCATCATCGAATGCGCCGACGCGGCGCACGGCCTCGGCGGCCTGATCTGCGCCGACGGCGGCTGCACCTCGCCCGGCGACCTGGCCAAGGCGTTCGGCGGCGGCGCCGACTTCGTCATGCTCGGCGGCATGCTGGCCGGGCATGAAGAGTGCGGCGGCGAGATCGTCGAGTGCGACGGACAGCGCAAGGTGCGTTTCTACGGCATGAGTTCGCGCACGGCGATGGAGAAATACCACGGTTCGGTCGCGGAATACCGGGCGGCCGAAGGCAAGGACGTCCTGCTGGACTATCGCGGCCCGGTCGAGGCTTCTTTGCGCGACATACTGGGCGGCGTACGCTCGGCCTGTACCTACGTCGGCGCGCGCAAGCTCAAGGAACTGTCCAAGCGGACAACCTTCGTGCGCGTGGCGCGGCAGTTGAACGAGGTGTTCGGAACTTCCTAGAAGGGACCATCGTGCTCGTCGGTATTCCGAAGGAAATCAAGAACAACGAATACCGCGTCGGCATGACGCCCGAGGGCGTGCGCGAGTTCGTCAAGCACGGCCATGCGGTCCTGGTCGAGTCCGCCGCCGGTGCCGCCATCGGCTTCACCGACGAGCAGTACCGCGCTGCCGGCGCCGAAGTGGCGGCAGGCGCCGAGGAAGTGTTCGCGCGGGCCGAGATGATCGTCAAGATCAAGGAGCCGCAACCGGCCGAATGCCGGCGCTTGCGCCCGGGGCAACTCCTTTTCGCGTATCTGCACCTGGCACCGGACCCGGTGCAGACCCGGCTGCTGGTCGAGTCCGACGCCGTTGCGATCGCCTACGAGACGGTGACCGACGCCGCCGGGGGCCTGCCGCTGCTGGCGCCGATGAGCGAGGTGGCGGGGCGCATGTCCATCCAAGCGGGTGCGACCTGCCTGGAAAAGCCGCATGGCGGCGCCGGCTTGCTGCTGGGCGGCGTCCCCGGCGTGCCGCCGGCCAAGGTGGCGATCCTCGGGGGCGGCGTGGTGGGCTACAACGCCGCGCTGGTCGCCGCCGGCGTGGGCGCCGAGGTGACCGTGCTCGACAAGTCGCTGCCCCGGCTGACCTGGCTCGACTCGGTGTTCGGCAGCCGCGTCCGTACCGTGTATTCGACCGATGCGGCCATCGAGGAGTACGCGCTCGGCGCCGACCTCGTAATCGGCGCCGTGCTCATTCCCGGCGCGGCCGCGCCCCGGCTGATCCGCCGCGAGATGCTCGCCCGCATGCGTCCGGGCTCGGTGCTCGTCGACGTCTCGATCGACCAGGGCGGCTGCTTCGAGACCAGCCGGCCGACCACGCACGCCGAGCCGACCTTCATTGTCGACGGCATCGTCCACTACTGCGTGGCGAACATGCCCGGCGCCGTGGCGCGCACCTCGACCGTGGCGCTCAACCACGCCACGCTGCCCTTCGCGCTGCGGCTGGCGGACGATTGGCGCAAGGCGCTGCACGAAGACCCGCACTTGCGAGACGGTCTCAACATCTACCGCGGCGCCGTCACCTGTGCGCCGGTGGCCGAGGCGCAGGGTTACGACTATGTCGCCGCGGCGCGTGCGCTAGGGGCTTGATCCCGCCTTGTAGGGCAGCCGCTCGGCGGTCTCTGCTTCGTAGTCGAGCATCGCCGCGTCCTCCCGTACGATGAAATCCGCGACGATGTCCCGCATCCGTGCATCGGCGATCCAGTAGGCCGACCAGGTCGGCGTCGGCTCGAAACCGCGGGCCAGCTTGTGCTCGCCGCCCGAGCCGGCCTCGAAGCGCTCGAGGCCGTGACGGATGGCATACTCGATGCCCTGGTAGTAGCTGAGCTCGAAATGCAATCCCGGACGGTCGCCGTCGCAGCCCCAGTGGCGGCCATAAAGGGTCGCGCCGCCGCGATAGCAGATGGCCGAGGCGACGGGACGTTGCCTGGCGAAGGCGACGAACACCACCATGCGGCGGCCGAGCGCCGCGCCGGCTTCGCGGAAGAACTCGAGCGGGAACGCCGGGTAGTTTCCATAGCGCTCGAAGGTGTCCCGGTAGTGGCGATGCACGGCTTTCCATAGCGGCGGATCGAGTTCGTCGCCGTGTCGCGTCTCGATGCGCAGCCCCGCCTCGACGACGGCCCGGCGCTCGCGCTTGAGCTTCTTGCGCTTGGCCGCATTGAATCCTTCGAGGAAGTCGGCGAAATCGCGGTAGCCCCGGTTGCGCCAATGGAACTGGACGCCGCGGCGCATCAGCAGGCCGGCGTCCGCGAGGATCCCGCGGTCCCGCTCGCGCACGAACAGGCATTGCCAACTCGAGGCGCCGAATTCGGCGGCGGTCGCGACTGCGGCGGCAGCGAGTTCGGCCGCCGTGCCGTCGTCCGCGGCGAGCAACCGCGGGCCGGGCGACGGCGTGTAGGGAATCCCGCTGACGAGCTTCGGGTAGTAGGCCAGGCCGGCGTGCCGCCACACGGTCGGCCAGTTCCAGTCGCGCGCGAAGTCGCCGAAGGAATGGTTGCGCCGATAGAGCGGCAACAGGCCGCGCACGGCACCGCCGCGGTCCTTCAGCGCGAGATGCATGGGGCGCCATCCCATCGTTTCGCCGGCTGCGCCGCAGGCCTCGGCGCCGCCGAGGAATTCCCGGCTGGCGAAGGGGTCGTCGTCGGTGGCGAGGTGCTGCCAGGCGGACTGCGGCAAGTCGCGGGCGCCGGCGAGAAAGCCGGCGGCGAGGACACTGGGGCGGACCTTCGGGTGCAACGGCGTCAGGCGTTCGCGCCGGTGATGTAGTGCTCGAGCTGTTCGATGATGAACTGCTGCTCGGAAATCACGTCCTTGACGAGGTCGCCGATCGAGATCAGGCCGACGAGCCGGCCGCGCTGCAGCACGGGCAGGTGGCGCAGCCGGTTATCCGTCATCAGCGCCATGCATTCCTCGTTGGTGTGCGTGGTCTCGACGTACATGACCGGCGACGTCATGATGTCGGAAACGCTGGTGCGCTTTGCCGGCTTGTCGGCCTGGACCAGCTTGCGCGCGATGTCGCGCTCGGAGACGATTCCCACGATGGCCTCGCCTTCCGTGACGACCAGCGCGCCGATCCGCTTGCCGGCCATCAACGTCGCCGCCTCGAGCACGGAGGCGGACGGGGAAATGGTGGCGACGCCTTGCAGCGCCTTGCTCCTCAGTATCTGGTCCACGCTTTTCATCGCTGGTCCTCCTCTGCCGGCCGACAGAATGCGGGCGCTACCGACAATGACCACGCCGGCCGCGAATGGTTGCACCCTTGCGACGAAAGGGTTTTCAGCCGGCGGGTGTGAGCACCGGGAAAAGGCCGCGCAGGCCGGCGGCCATCATTTCGACGGCCATGGCGGCCAGGATGAAGCCGCCGACGCGCTCCACCAGGTCGAGCGTCGCCCGGCGGATTTCGACTTCGGCGCGGCAGGCGATGCGGAAGGACAACCAGCAGCCCAGACCCACGATAAGGATCGGCGCGACGACGTGCACGAGGTCGAGCGCCCTGTTCCAGGCGCTGTTGGCCATCACGTAGCTGAAGGCCGCCGGGCCGGCGAGCAGGGGGATGGCCAGCGGAACGATGGAGGCTTCGCGCTCGTGGCGCTCGTCCGCGACGGGCGGATAGCCCTTGAAGGTCGTCTCCTTGCCGAGCACCATGGCGATCGCCAGCAACAGGACGATGATGCCGCCGCCCACCTGCATGGCGCCCAGCGAAACGCCGAGCAGCCCGAGCAGCGGCATGCCGAGGAAGGCGGCCACCAGCAGGGCGACGACCACGCTGATCGCGATGGTCCGGGCGAAGCGGATCTTGGCCTCGTCGTGCAGTCCCTCGGTCGCGGCCACGAAGATCGGGATCATCGATACCGGTCCGACCAGGGCGAACAGGGTGATGGTGTTCTTCAGCGTCAGCGCGGCGACGGCGAACATCTAGCGGGCCTCCGGAGTATCGGACGAAGCGGGGGCGGCGGCTTCCGCCGCGGCGAGACGCTCCTTGCGCCGTTCGCGCGGGAGCTTCGCGAGGTCGCGCACGGCGGCGTAGAAGCGCGGCATATCGTAGCCATTTTCCGCCAGGATAGCCTGGAACGCCGGCACGTCCTCCAGGTAGAGTCCGACGGAAGCCAGCGCCGCGTTGTTCATGCCCGAGGAGAACCAGCGGTCATAGCCGTGGAAGCCGCCCCAGCGATGGTCGCGGATGGTCCGGTAGTCGGCCTGCAACTGCTCGAAGGCGATCCGCTTCTCGGCCAGTTTCTCGGCCTTTGGCGCATGTCCGCCGTAGATCGCCGCCAGGCGGCCGCGCGCACCTTTGACCAGCGCGTGGAAGTCGCGGCGGTATTGCTCGCGCCGCTCGAAGTCCTCGCGCTGGGCCGGCGTTCCGTTGAGCGCGATCCAGCGGCGCACGCCGGCTTCCTCGACGGTGACCGCGAAGGACTCGTTGAAGGCGGTATCGCCGCTGACATAGACGACCTGATGGGCGAGTTCGTGGAAGATCAGCCGCGCCAGTTCGGTGTCGGGGTAGCGGATGAAGGTATTGAGGATGGGATCGTCGAACCAGCCGAGCGTCGAATAAGCCGCGACGCCGCCGACGAAGACGTCGTAGTGCTCGGCACGCAGGTCGTCGGCGAAGGAGCGCGCTCCGGCTTCCGAAAAGTAGCCGCGATAGCCGACGCAGCCCGCGATGGGGAAGCACCAGCGCTTCGGTTCGATCGACAGCGGTTCGGCCGCGAAGACGTTCCAGGTGACGTAGGGCCGGTGGATGTCGGCGTACTTCCGGTAGCTGCCGTTGTCCGGCAGGCCGAGTTCGCGGCTGGCGAAGTCGCGCATGCGGGTCGCCAGCAGCAGCCGCCGTCTCGTCTCTTCCGCCAGGCCCGGGTCGCCGAGGGCCTCGTCGATCGGGCGCGAGGCGCGCAGGATCTGGATCTGGCCGCCGATGGCCTGCAGGTAGTAGCCGGGCGTGGCACAGCCGCCCAGCAGGGTCGCCGCCGTCAGCAGAATCCATTTCACGTCCCATCCTCCCCGTCGGCGAAACTGCCGTGCCGAAAGAAATTCGCGGCATGCCTCGCGACGCGCGACGAAAGCAGCATGCCCGAATGGCTGACGGGAAGATCGAGGATCTCCCGGGCGCCGGCGATCCGCGTCTCCGCGACGCTGACGGCGCCATCGTTGGGCTTCGGCAGGCCCGGCACGACGAGGCGGCCCAGGCCCATGCTGGTCGTCCCGGCGATGATCCCGAGATCCTGTGGCAGCGTCCAGCGCGATGCGGGGGCCGTCAACCATTCGAGGACGCTGCGCCCCACCATGGCCCGTCCCGTGTCGAGGCGCGCCAGGCGCGCGCCGGCGGCGCTGCCTCGCAGGGGCGAGCCGAGCATGACCACCCGCCCGTGGCGCGCACCTCCGGCGGCCAATGCGCGGAAGATCACGATGCCGCCCAGGCTGTGCCCCAGCCAATGCACGACCGGCGCGTCGATCTCCGCCGCGAAGCGCGCAAGTTCCGCGGCATTGTCCTTGAGGCTGGCGCGCACCGACGCGTAGCCGAAGCGGAATACCCGGAACCCGCGGGCGGCGAGCGCCCGGGCCAGCCAGGCCATGGCCCAGGGGCCGGTCCAGAGCCCGTGCACCAGCACGACTGCGGGTTGCCCGGGCGTCGACTCGGCCATCATGCGGCCGGGCGCGGAGGAACCGGCGTCCGCAGCCGGGACTCCAATGTCATGGCGACCCGATGCGGGTGCCGTAATGGAAGGAGCGGATGATGGGACGCGCGTTTGCACATGGATGGATGAGCCTGCCGAGCCAGGGGGAACTGTACTTGGAACATGGCGTGCCGCGCATGGTTCGCGTCGGCGATGCGCTGCCGCTGGACGTCGAACGGATGCTCGACGAGATCGGCGATCTCACCGGCCTGCATGTCACTCTCGGACGCTGGCAGGCGGATCCGGAAGCCGGTGAACTCGAGGCAGCGGTGCAGGTGCATCCGGGCGATGTTACCGAGGTTCTGATGCGCCTGGCGCAGGCTTCGGCGGAGAACTACTACGACCGGTACCACAGGACGATGGACGCCAGCGATCTCGACTACGACGAGGAGGCCTACGCCGAGGATATGAATCAGGCGCTGGCAGTCTGTGGGCTGCGCTGGGAACAGCTGGATGACCGCGGGCTGCGCCTCGCCTATCGCCGGGCCTTGCATCGCGCGGTCGACGGCATCGCCCGTCACTCCGCCTGAGGTTTCACCGGCAGCGCGGCCGGCACGGCGCGCAGACGCTGCCGGTTCCAGCCGCCGCCCAGTGCCTGGTAGAGTTGCACCGACGCCGCGAGGCCGTTGCGCTGCGCCTCGACGAGTTGGAGCTCCGCGGCAAGCAGCGCGGAATCGGCGTCGATCACCTCGAAGTAGGACGAAGCGCCGATCTCGTAGCGCCGCAGCACCCGGGCGCGCGCCGCGCGCAGCGCGGCGACCTGCCGCTGCTGCGCGGCGGCGGCCTCGGCGTACGAGCGCCGTGCCGCCAGCGCGTCGGCCACCTCCCGGAACGCCTGTGCGACGGCGCTCTGGTAGGTCAGCGCGGCCTGCTGCTCGCGCGCGCGTGCGGCATCGACGGCGTAGCGATTGCGCTGGGCATTGACGATCGGCTGCAGCAGCTGGGCGCCCAGGGTCCAGACGCGAGAGGGACCCGAGAAGAGTTGCGATAGCGCGAAGCTTTCGGAACCGTAGCTGCCGGTCAGCGTGATGGTGGGGAACAACGCGGCCTTGGTCGCGTTGGCGTTCGCCGTGGCTGCCGCGAGGCTGGCTTCGGCGCGAAGCAGGTCGGGGCGCCGCTCGAGCAGCGTGGAGGGCAGCCCGGCCGGGACATCGGGCAGGGCGGGCAGCGGCGCTTCGGCATCCGCCTCCCGCGGCACCGGTCCGGGGTTGCCGCCGAGCAGGATGTCCAGCTGGTTCTCGGTCTGGGCGATCTGTCGCCGCAATTCCGGGAGACTCGCCTGCGCCTGGGCGAGGCTCGCCTCGGCACGGCTGACGTCGAGCCCCGAGGCCGAGCCGCGGCCGGCCATCCTGCGCGTGAGATCGAAGAAACGCTCGCGATTGCCGATGGCGCGCGACGCCACGGCCGCCTCGCGGTCGAGCGCGAGCAGGCTGAACCAGGCAGTGGCCACCGAGCCCATCAAGCCCACTTCCACGGCGTCGCGGCCGGCCTGGCTGGCGAGCAGGTTGGCCCGCGCGGCATCGGCCTGGCTGGCCAGCCGGCGCCACAGGTCGACCTCGAGCGAAGCGTCTACCGCCCCGGTGAATACGCCGCCGGTCACATAGCCGCTGTTCTGCACCACCCGGCCGCGCTGGGCGCCGAGGCCAAGGTCGAGCTGCGGCCATTGCGCCTCGCGTGCCTGGCCGGCGAGCGCGCTCGCCTCGGCGATCCGGGACGATGCCAGGCGCAGGTCGCGGTTGTTGGCGAGGGCGGTCTCCAGCAGCCGACGCAGGGGCGGATCGCGAAAGACATCCCACCAGTCGAGCTCGCCGAGGGACGGGGAGGCTGCGATGGCCGGCTCCTCGGGCCGGAAGCTGGCGGGAACGGCGACCTCCGGACGTCGATAGGGCTCTCCGACCGAACAGGCGGCAACGGCGAACGCCGCGGCGAGGGCGAGGGCCGTGCGCATCCCCTCAGCGCTCCGGCGGCGTCGCCTCTTCGTTGCGGAAGGGCCGTTTCCGCTCGCTGAGGCGCTGGATGACCACGTAGAAGACCGGAATGATGAAAATGCCGAGCAGGGTCGCGAAGAGCATGCCGAAGGTGACCGTGGTGCCGATCGACTGGCGCGCACCCGCGCCTGCGCCGGTTGCGATGGCAAGCGGCAGGGTGCCGAGGATGAAGGCGAAGGAAGTCATCAGGATGGGGCGCAATCGCAGTTCGGCCGCTTGGCGGGCAGCTTCGACGATCGAGAGGCCGCGCTCGCGCCCGAGCTTGGCGAACTCCACGATCAGGATGGCATTCTTGGCGGCGAGGCCGATCAGCATGACCAGCCCGATCTGGGCATAGACGTTGTTGACGAAGCCGCGCAGTGCCAGTCCGGTGAAGGCGCCGAAGACGCCGAAGGGGATCACCAGCAGGATGGCCACGGGCATTGCCCAACTCTCGTAGAGGGCGGCCAGCACCAGGAAGACGAACAGCAGCGACAACATGAAGATGTAGCCGGTCTGGCCGCCGGTCTTCTTCTCCTGGTAGGTGGCGCCGGTCCATTCGTAGCCGTAGCCCTCCGGCAGCGTCGCCGCGACTTCCTCCATGGCCTGGGCTGCCTGGCCGGAGCTGTAGCCCGGGGCGGGATTGCCGTTCACCGTCGCCGCCCGGTAGATGTTGTAGCGCTCGTAGTACTCGGGACCGCTGAACGAGCGCGCCTTCAGCACGCTGCTGAGGGGAATCATGGCGCCCTGGGCATTGCGGACGAAGTAGCGGTAGGCATCCTCCGGGTTGGTTCGCGCTGCTCCGTCGGCTTGAAGTTGTACTTTAAAAGTACGACCGAATAGGTTGAAATCATTAACGTAATACCCGCCAAGAAACGCCTGCAAGGTGAAGAAGACGTCGGTCAGCGGGACGCCCAGGCTCTTCACCTTGTCGCGGTCGATCTCATAGCGGATCTGGGGCGTGCGGTCGTCGTAGTTGGCAAAGACGAAGCCGAGCTCGGGGCGCTTGCGCGCTTCCGCAAGCAGGTTCTGCAGGACCCGGGCGAACTCGCTGGGCGTGCTGCTGCCGGCGCGGTCTTGGAGGATGAATTCGAAGCCGCCGGCGGTCGACATGCCGCGGATCGGCGGCGGATTCAGCACGATGGCCGTCGCGTCCGGGATCCCGCCGTTGAGGCGCCCCATCAGGCTCTTGACGATGCCGGCCGCATCGAGCCCCGGGTCCTTGCGTTCGTCCCATGGCTTCAGCCGCACGAAGGCGGTGGCGTTGTAGGAAGCGCTCAGCCCGTTGAGAAGGTTGAAGCCCTCGACCACGGCGATGCCGCTGACACCGGGCGCTTCGCCGGCCAGCTTCACCAACTGCCCGACGGCCGCGTGGGTGCGCTGCAACGATGCGGCGGGCGGCAGCTGCAGGATCACGAACAGGTAGCCCTGGTCTTCCTCGGGAACGAGGCCGGTCGGCCGGGTCTTGAGCAGCGCGTAGAGCCCCCCCAGCAGCACGGCGAAGAACAGCGCCACCAGCAGCGCCCGGCGCGCCAGGATGACCACCGAGCGCGTGTAGTGCCTCTGGCTCCAGGCATAGGTCCGGTTGAAGCGCTCGAAGAAGTTCGCGATCAAGCCATGCGGCTTCTCGTGGGCGGCCGGCCGCAGCAGCAGGGCGCAGAGCGCCGGGGTCAGCGTCAGGGCGACGACGGCCGAGAGCAGCACGGCGGTCGCCAGCGTCAGGGCGAACTGCTTGTAGAGTTGTCCGGTGAGGCCGCCGACGAAGGCGACCGGGATGAACACCGCCGAAAGCACCAGCGCGATGGCGACGACGGGGCCGCCGACGTCCGCCAGCGCCGCCTTGGTCGCCTCGGCCGCATTCGGCGCGCCGGCGTCTAGCCGGTGCTGGACGGCCTCGACCACCACGATCGCATCGTCGACCACGATGCCGATGGCGAGAATCAGGCCGAAGAGCGTCAGCGTATTGAGCGAGAAGCCGAGCGCGGCGAAGGCCGCCAGCGTGCCGACCAGCGAGACCGGCACGGCGAGCATCGGAATGATGGTGGCGCGCCACGTCTGCAGGAAGACGTACACCACCAGCAGCACCAGCAGGAAGGCCGCGGTCAGTGTAATGACCACCTCCTTCATCGACGCCGTCACAAATGGGATGGTGCTGTAGGGGACCGAATAGACCATGCCGGGCGGAAAGCGCTGCGCCAGCGAGTCCATGGTCTGCTTGACGGCACGCGCCACGTCGAGCGCGTTGGCGTCCGGACCGAGGAAGATGCCGATGAAAATGCCCGGGGTGTTGTTCTCCTGGACGTTCACCGTGTAGTCCGCGCCGCCCAGTTCGATGCGCGCGACGTCGCGCAGGCGAACGATCTGCCCGCCCGGCGCGGCGCCGATCACCATGTCCTGGTATTGCGAGACGTCGCTGAGCCGGCCCGTCACCGATGCCGTGTACTGCATCTGCTGGCCGGGCGGCACGGGCGGGACCCCGATGCGCCCGGCCGGCACCGCGACGTTCTGCTCCTGCACGACGCGCTGCACGTCGCCGGCGGTGACGCCCAGGCGCGCCATCTTGTCCGGGTCGAGCCAGATGCGCATGCTGTAGTCGCGGGCGCCGAACAGGCGCACGAAGCCGACGCCGGGAATGCGCGAGAGGGCGTCCTGGAGGTTCAGCAGCGCGTAGTTGCTGAGGAAGGTCGAGTCGTATTCGCCGTTGGGGGCGATCACCGCAAGGACTTCGAGGAAGTCGGTCGACTGCTTGCGGATGGTGACGCCCTGGCGCGCCACGTCGGGCGGCAGCGAGGGCTGGGCGATAGCGATGCGGTTCTGAACGTCGACGGCGTCGAGGTCCTGATTGGTGCCGACGTCGAAGGTGACGGTAAGGTTGTAGCTGCCGTCGTTGGCGCTCTTCGAGTCCATGTAGATCATGCTCTTGGCGCCGTTCACCTGCTGCTCGATCGGCGCCGCGATCGACTGCGTCACCACGTCGGCATTGGCGCCGGGAAAGCTGGTCGTCACCAGCACCTGAGGCGGCACGATCTGCGGATACTGGGCAATCGGCAGGTTGAAGCCCGCCAACGCGCCGGCCAGGGTGATGATGAGGGAGATGACCGTCGAGAAGACCGGCCGCTCGATGAAGAAGTTGAACACTTCGAGCGCCTGCGCTCTCAGCGTCCCGCTGGGACGGGCGGCGGATTGGAAGGGGCGGCCGGTTCGCCGCCCGCGAGCACGGGTTTCACCGCCGCGCCGGGCTTGAGCTTGGCGATGCCCTCGACGACCACCAACTCGCCCGGCGAGAGGCCTTTTTCGACCACCCACTGGTTGCCGACGCGGGTGGTCGCCACGATCTTGCGCGAGGCCAGCTTGTCGTCAGGGCCGACGACGAGCACCGACTGCTCGCCCTGCAATTCGGTCACGGCCTGCTGCGGAATGCGGATCGCGTCGGCGTTGCGGCGCACCGGGAGCACCACGCGCACGAACTGGCCGGCGCGTAGGGTTCGGTCGGGGTTCGGCGTCGCCAGCCGCACCTGAAGCGTGCCGTTGCGCGGGTCCACCGCGGGGTCGATGTAGTCGAGGCGGCCCTCGTACTTGTAGAAGCTGCCGTCGCTGAGCCGAATCTTCGAGGGCGGCCCCTCGCGCAGGCTTTCGCGCGAGCCGAAGCCGAACTGCTGCTGGAGGCCGACCAGCGTCGGTTCGCTCACCGTGAAGTCGATGTACATGGGATCGATCGAGTAGAGCGTGGCGAGCAGCGTGGACGAGGCGGAAACCAGGCCGCCGCGCTTGATCTGAGCCCGTCCGATGACGCCGGCGCGCGGCGCCCGGATGCTGGTGTAGCCAAGGTTGAGCTCGGCCTGCCTGACCTGCGCCTCGGCGGCCTTGACGCTGCCCGCGTCGGATGCCTCCTTGGCGATTGCCGTATCCAGGTCCTGGCGGCTGAGGGCGCCGTCCTCGAACAGCGGGCGCGCACGCGCCAGGTTCTCGCGCGACTCCTTCCACGCGGCGGTCGCTTGTGCCAGGGTAGCGCGTGCCTGGGACAGCGCGGCGATGAAGGGCTGTGGATCGATGACGAACAGCAACTGGTCGCGCTTGACGTCCGCGCCATCCAGGAAGGCTTGGCGATCGAGCAGGCCGCCGACGCGCGCCCGGATCTCGACCGTATCGACGGCTTCGGTCTGGCCGACGTATTCCTCGGTGAAGGTGGTCGGCGTTGCGACGAGCCGGATCACGGCCACCTGCGGCGCGGGGGGCGCGGGCGGCGGCGCCTTGCGCTCGCAGGCCAGCAGCGCCGCGCTCGCCAATGCGATCGCCAGTCTGGCGGTGATCCTCGTTCTCATGGTCGATACTTCCTGCCGAGGAGGCGGATATCGCCATGATTCGCCGGCGATATGGCGGCTGCGCGCCGCCAGCCGGCGCCGTTCGGACTAGCGATCGGCGGTACTCATTTTCCGAGCTTGCTCTGGATGCTCTTGGCCCGCGCCAGGTGCGCGGCGATGACGGGCCGGGTGCTGGTGATCGCCGACCTGAGTTCGGCATTGCTGGCGCTAGGCATCAAGGTCTTGTCGATGCTGTCGAGGACGACCTGGTGGAACTCGACCTCATGGTCGATGTAGGCCTTGTCGAAGGCCGCGCCGGACAGTCCCTGCAGCTTCTTCATGTTGTCCTCGGCGCCCGCCTTGAGCGTCTTGCTGGTCGGGCTCTGTTCGGGCTTGACGCCCAGCTTCTTGGCGAGCGCCGCCACCGACCTGTTCGAGGCGCCGTGGTCGGTGACCATTTCCTTGCCGAAGGACTTGACGTCCTTGTCGGTTCCTTTGGATTCGGCCAGCTTGCCGGCATCGATGTCGGCCTGGTTGGCCGTCGTCAGTATCTCGGCGATCTGGGCATCGTTCGGCTTCTCCTGCGCGAGGACGGCGGCACTGGCGGCGGCCAGCAACAGGGTTGCAGCGGTGGCGACGAGTGCTTTCATGGTTTCCTCCAATTGGAATCGTGCGGCCGGGGGGGCGGCAGCATTCCGACAATCTAGGCAAGGACGGCCGTCCGGTGAATAGGCGATTCGGCGCAGCCTTTGGATGAAGTGGGATGCCACGAACATAACTATGGACGACAATGGCATACTGGCGCACCGGGCCGCCGGCCTGCCGACATGGAGGAGCAATCGATGGACGACAAGATCATCGTCACCAACCGCGCGGCCCTGCTGCGCAAGTATGGCAAGACCGGCACGGCGTCCATCGTCCGTGCCGTCAACAAGCTGATCGCCGCCGACAAGAAGCGCGGCATCGCCACGAGCCTGGTGTACCTGGACGACGCCGCCGCCATGAAGAAGCTGAAGGGCGTTGCAGTACAGAATCCCGCGGACCCGCGCGAGAACAAGAATGCCATCGATGCGGTCTTCAAGGCGCTGGCGCCCGACTACCTGATGATCCTCGGTGCGCCGGACGTCGTGCCGCACCAGGACATGAGCAACCCGGCCTACGATGCGTCGGGCGGCGGCGACGACGATCCCACGGCCTGGGGCGATCTGCCCTATGGATGCGAGGCGCCGTACTCACGCGATCCGGCGAAGTTCATCGGGCCGACGCGGGTAGTCGGGCGGCTGCCCGACTTGGCCGGCGCCAGCAAGCCGACCTACCTGGTGACGCTGCTGACCATCGCGGCAGGGTACAAGAGCCGTCCGGGCAGCGACTACATGGGGTATTTCGCGTTGTCGGCGCTGGTCTGGAAGGGATCCACCCGGGCCAGCCTCAACAACGTTTTCGGCAATGCGGACAAGCTGCTGCTGGCGCCGCCTTCCGGTCCGGCGTACAAGAAGGGCGAACTCAAGGCGCGCATGCATTTCATCAACTGCCATGGTGCGCCGGCATCGCCCGAGTTCTACGGGCAGAAGGGGGGCAGCTATCCGGTGGCGCTGGATACCCCGTCAACCCAGGGCCAGATTACCGAAGGCACGGTCGCCGCGGTCGAGTGCTGCTATGGCGGCGACCTCTACGACTCCATCACCCTCGGCCTCGATCGCCCCATCCCGCAGAGCTACCTGGGGCAAGGCGCCTACGGCTACCTGGGCAGCACGACCATCGCCTACGGACCGGCGGACGGCAACGGCTCGGCCGACCTGATCTGCCAGTACTTCCTGCTGGCGCTGCAGGATGGCGCCTCCCTCGGCCGGGCGGCGTTGCTGGCGCGGCAGCGCTTCGCCGACAATGCGGCGCAGCTCGACCCGATCGATCTCAAGACCATCGCCCAGTTCTGCCTGCTCGGCGACCCTGCCATCCACCCCATCGCCGTTGCCGGCGCCGAGGTGCCCAAAGGCGTGGCGCTCGCGGAGGCGGAACGCTTCTCCCGCGCCGAGCGGCGCGCCAAGCTCAAGCAGAAAGGCGAATTCCTCGCTCGCACCAAGGCCACCGCGTTCCAGCGTTCGAAGGGAGTGCGGGTCTCGGCGACGATCAGCAAGGCGCTGTCGAACATCGCGAAGGCGGCCGGCATTCGCGACGGGCACAAGTTCATCGCCTACGATGTCAAATCACCGGCAGGATCGGCGCCGCGCGGCAAAGCCGCCACGGCGCCTTCGCGCTACCATCTCGCCATCGCGAAGTCGAAGGCCAGGGATTCGATCCCCAGCGGCATCGCGGTGGTTGCCAAGGAGTTGAACGGCCGCATCATCGGCTATCGGGTCTATCACCAGCGTTGAGGTCACATGCAGCAGCAGGGCCCGCAGCACGTCGAATCCATGGTCGGACAGGTGGTCCGTGAAGAATACGGCCGCGGCAGCAAGAGCGAACGCGCGGCCGTATTCCTCGAAGCGGCCAGCGGGCGCTACCTGCTGCGGCGCAAGGCCGGCCCCGCCTTCGGCGACGCGCAGATCGACGCCTGCGTGGGGCATCGCGTCGAGTGCGCCGGCTTCCTGCTGGGCACGACCTTCCTGGCGGAGACCATCCGCGTCATCGAGTGACCGCAGCGCCGGCTAGGTCTTGCCGACGTCGAGCAGCGGGTAGACCCGCGTGACGCCGGCGACCCGTCGCACGGTATCGACGGCGAGATTCGCTTCCTCCCGGGACTGCGCCAGTCCCATGATGAAGACGTTGCCGCCGAGGACTTTCCAGCGCATGTTGACGGATGCGATGCCGCGTGTCGCGGTGAGCCGCAGGTTGATCTTCTCGTCCAGCGCCAGATCGGCCGCGGTGTTGTCGTCGATGGTACCGACGACGATGGCGTTCCGGAATCGCTGGTAGCGGTCCTCGGATTTCGCGATGTCCTCCGCACGGCGGCGGACCTCCGGGCTGCGGACGAACCCCACAAGCACCACGCGGCCGGCGAAGACCAGCGCCGACACGGTCTTGAAGTCGTCGCCCTCGGCGAGGAATTTCGCCTTGAGTGCCGCATCGATCTCGGTGTCGGTCTTCACCTCGTCGACGCTGCGCAAGTCCATGGCGGTCGCCACGCCCTTGCCGGCGAGCAGGGAGGAGACCACCGCGCAGGCCTCCGCAGACCAGGCGAGCGCGGCGAGCGCCAGCGCTGCGGCGCGGATGCCCTTCATGCCAGCGCGCTTGAGGCTGCGGGAGGACTCTGCCAGACTCGTTCGCATAATCGACCAGGAGAGACAGTCATGACCCATCGACTCGCCGTTTGGTTCGCAGCCGTCACCATGGCCGTCCTGTCGTCGGCGGCTGCATCAGCCGGCAAGACCGAAGTGCTCTGGCTCGGGCAATCGGCGACCCGCATCACTTCGCCGGAAGGCAAGGTGATCCTGATCGATCCCTTCCTGACCCAGAATCCGAAGACGCCGCCGAAATGGAAGAACCTCGATGCGCTCGGGCACATCGACGTCATCCTCGTCACCCACGCACACGCCGACCATCTGGGCGACGCGCCGGAGATCGCGAAGAAGCTGAAGGCGCCGCTCTACGGTCCGGCCGGCCTCGACCAGTCGCTGCAGACGCTTGGCATCCTGCCGCCCGAACTGGCGCCGCGCATGAACAAGGGCGGCACCATCACGCCGGTGGGCGACAGGATCAGGATCACCATGGTGCATGCCGAGCACAGCTCAGAACTGCTCTGGAAGAATCCCGCGTCCGGCAAGGACGAAGTGCATGTCGGCGGCGAGCCGGCGGGATTCATCATCGAGCTGGAGAACGGCTTTCGCATCTACCACATGGGCGATACCGCGTTGTTCGGCGACATGCGGTTGATCGCGGAGCACTATCATCCCGACCTCGTGCTGATCCCGATCGGCGGCCACTCCGTCATGGACCCGCAGGACGCCGCCTATGCGACGGCGAACTGGCTCAAGCCGAAGGATGCGATTCCCATCCACTACGGCACCACCCCCGCGCTGAAGGGCACGCCGGCCGAGTACCAGCAGGCGCTCGGCACAGCCCCGGTCAGGGTGCACGCGCTGCAACCGGGCGAGGCCATCGAGTTCTGACACCAGGGCTGCTCTGCCGCCGCGCTTGAAGCGGACACCGCATGGCCTAGGCTTCGTAGCATGACCTCGGTCCTGCTCACGGACCTGTACGAGCTGACCATGCTCCAGGCCTACTTCGACGCCGGCATGAACGACACGGCCGCGTTCGAGTTCTTCGTTCGCAAGCTGCCGCCGGGCCGCGGCTTCCAGCTGGCGGCCGGGCTCGAACAGGCGCTGGATGCGCTCGAGGAATTGCGCTTCGAGCCGGACGAGCTGGCCTGGCTCGCCGGCTGCGGGCGCTTCAGCCGCCGTTTCGTCGACTCGCTGGAAGGACTGCGTTTCACGGGCGAGGTCGCGGCCATGCCGGAAGGCACGGCGTTCTTTCCGGACGAACCGATCCTGCGCGTGGTCGCCCCGCTGCGCGAGGCGCAGCTCGTCGAGACCCGCATCATCAACCTGCTGCAGTTCCAGACGCTGGTCGCATCGAAGGCCGCGCGCGTCAGGCTCGCGGCCCCCGGGAAGCTACTGGTGGACTTCGGGCTGCGGCGCGCCCACGGGGCGGAGGCGGGCCTGCTGTCGGCGCGCGCGAGCTTCATCGCGGGCTTCGATGGGACGGCCACCGTGCTCGCCGGCATGCGTTTCGGCATTCCGCTGTTCGGCACCATGGCGCACTCCTTCATCCAGGCGCACGAGGGCGAAGCGGCTGCCTTCGCGTCCTTCGCCCGTTCCCATCCGCAGGCGACCACCCTGCTGATCGATACCTACGATACGGAGGCCGGGGCGCAGCGGGTGGTGGAACTGGCACCGCAATTGGCCCGGCAGGGAATCGCCATCCAGGCCGTGCGCATCGACAGCGGCGACCTGGGCGCGCATGCCCGTGCAGTGAGGGCGATTCTCGACCGCGGCGGATTGCGCGACGTCCGCATCTTCGCCAGCAGCAACCTGGACGAATATGCGGTAAGCGCTCTGGTCGCGGCGGGCGCGCCCGTCGACGGCTACGGCGTCGGCACCCGCATGAATACCTCGGCCGACCATCCGTACCTGGATTGCGCCTACAAGCTGGAGGAATACCGGGGCCGTCCGCGCCGCAAGCGCTCGGAAGGCAAGGCCACCTGGCCGGGACGCAAGCAGGTGTTCCGTCGCTCGGACGGGGCAGGCGCCTTCGTCGGCGACATGCTGAGCGTCGATGGCGATCGGCAGGAAGGGGAACCGCTGCTCGCCGCGGTCATGCGCGGCGGCCGGCGCAGCGCGCGATCGCCTGCGCTGGCCGAGGTGCGCGAGCGCGCTACCCGGCAACTCGCATGCTTGCCGGCGGCACTGAAGACTCTCGATGCCGCGGCTTCTTATCCGGTAGGCGTCGCGCCGCGCCTCGTCGAACTGGCGCGTGAAGCGGACGCTGCGCAGCAGGCAGGAGGCGGCTAGCTTCCCGGCAGCCGCGTCATCGGCACGAAGGCGACGAGCATCAGGCGCCGGGTTCGGGTGGAGCCGTCCGCGCGCTTCTCGACGACCTCGAGCGTCTGGATGCCGCCGGGCTCGCCCACCGGAATCACCAGCCGCGCGCCGGGCTTGAGCTGTTCGACCAGCGCCGGCGGCACGCAGGGCGCTGCCGCCGCGACAAGGATGCCGTCGTAGGGCCCATGCTCGGGCCAGCCTTGCCAGCCGTCGCCGTGCCTCACCGTGACGTTGTCGTAGCCCAGTTCCTGCAGCAGCCAGGAGGCGGATGACGCGAGCGGCGCGATGATCTCGATGCCATACACGCGGTCGACGAGTTCCGCCAGCACCGCCGCCTGGTAGCCCGAGCCGGTCCCGACGTCGAGGATGACGCTGTCGGGCCGCGGATCGAGCAGGTCGGTCATCAGCGCCACCATGTAGGGCTGGGACACCGTTTGACCGTGGCCGATGGGCACCGGGCCGTTGTCGAAGGCGCGGAAGCGGTGCGGCTCGGGCACGAACAGTTCGCGCGGCACCTTCGCCATCGCCGCCATCACGCGGGGGGCGAGCTTGTCCTTGCCGATCTCGCGGCGGGTGTACGCGACCTCGTCCTCGATGTCGCGCAGCATCGCCCGGCGTTCGTCGTCATGCGGCATGGCCGTCCGCCTCTCACAAGTCCTTTCGGTCCATGGTAGACGAGGGCGGCGGAGCGGGGCTAGCGGAACAGCACGACGGCCTTCTGGAAGGTCATCCAGATGCCCCAGCCCATCGGGATCCAGACGGCAAGCCAGGCGAGGAAGACCTTGAGGCTGTGGCTCGCCTCTTCGGCGATCGCCTCGACGTCCTGCACGAAGTGCTCGTGGGTATCGTCCGCCAGCTTCTTCTCTTCCTTCAGCTCGTCGTCGTCCATGTAGTGCTGCTCGGCTACCGACTTGACCAGCCAATTGCAGACGAAGCCGAGCACCAGGAGGCCGGCGAGGATGTACATGGTCGCGGTATAGGCGTCGGCGCGCGCGACGCCGTGATCGAGCTGGTACTCGCGGATGTAGTTGACCAGCACCGGCCCCAGCACGCCGGCGGTCGACCAGGCGGTCAGCAGGCGGCCGTGGATGGCGCCGACCATCCTGGTGCCGAACATGTCGGCGAGATAGGCCGGCACGGTGGCGAAGCAGCCGCCGTACATCGACAGGATGACGCAGAAGAAGGCGACGAACAGGGCCAGGCTGCCGGCCGCGGCGGTGGTCGGGATGGCGGCGTAGAGCGCACAGCCAAGCACGAAGAAGATGGAGTAGGTGAGCTTGCGGCCGAGCCGGTCGGAAAGCGACGCCCAGAAGAAGCGGCCGCCGATGTTGAACAGCGACAAGAGACCCGTGAAGCCGGCGGCGATGGTCGCGATCTGCGCCTTCTGCGCGGCGTCGAGGTCGTTGAAGGCGACGTCCACGCCGATCAGCTTGCCGGCGAAGACTTCCTGCAGCAGCGGCGAGGCCATCCCCAGGATGCCGATGCCGGCAGTCACGTTGAGGCACAGCACGCCCCAGACCAGCCAGAACTGCGGCGTCTTCCAGGCGACGTCGAGATGCACGTGGCGGTCGGTGACCAGCGCCTTCTTCTGCGCGCCTTCGGCGGGCGGCTGCCAGCCGGCCGGCTTCCAGTTCTCGGCAGGGACGCGATAGCCGAGCGCGCCGGCCATCATGAAGACGAAATAGATTGCGGCCAGCGCGAGGAAGGTCTCCCAGACGCCGACGGAGGCGGGCGTGGCGAAGAACTTCATCAGCTTGTCGGCGAGCGGCGCGCCGATCATGGCGCCGCCGCCGAAGCCCATGATCGCCATGCCGGTCGCCATGCCGCGGCGGTCGGGGAACCACTTGATGAGCGTGGACACGGGCGAGATGTAGCCGAGGCCCAGGCCGATGCCGCCGATCACGCCCGAGCCGAGCCAGAGCATCCAGATCTGGTGGGTCATGACGCCGACCGCGGAAATCACCAGCCCGCCGCACCAGCAGAGCGCCGAGAGGACGCCGGCCTTGCGCGGACCCGCCCGCTCGACCCAGCCGCCCCAGACGGCCGCCGAAGAGCCGAGGAAGACGAAGAACAGGGTGTACATCCAGCCAAGCATCGAGATCTTCCAGTCGCAGGTGGTGGCGAAGATCTCGGCGAAGAAGCCCATGTCCTTGGGGCAGGCCACGGACTGGGTCACGCCGACGGCGCGCGACAGCGGCAGCCAGAACACCGAGAAGCCGTAGGCCATGCCGATGCAGAGGTGGATGGCGAGGGCGGCCGGCGGCACCAGCCAGCGGTTGAAGCCGGGGCGGGCGACGGTGCGCTCCCTGGCAAGCAGGCCGTGTTGGGCGACGGGTTGGGCCGGCGTGGCAGCGGTCATGGTTGTCCTTTGCGGTGGTGCGGTATTGGCGGGCGGGGGCGGAAGTATACAAGAAGCGATTCCTTATACAGCCCCGGCTTGCCGCATGCCGTGCGCGTCGACGGCACAATGCCGCTCTTCGGCGGCCATCTCAGCCGTGAGAGGGCATGCTCATGGACTTGGTCGAACTGCCGCCGCCCGGCCAGCGCTGCATGACCGTCTTTCCCCGCGTGTAGAAGCGCACCCCGTCTTCGCCGTAGATGGCGTGGTCGCCGAACAGGCTGGCGCGCCAGCCGCCGAAGGAATGCCAGGCCATGGGCACGGGAATGGGCACGTTGATGCCCACCATGCCGACCTGGATGCGGCGCACGAATTCCCGGGCCGTACCGCCGTCGCGCGTGAAGCAGGCGACGCCGTTGGCGTAGCGGTTGGCATTGACCAGTTCGATGGCCGCGTCGATGTCGGCCGCGCGCACCACGCAAAGCACCGGGCCGAAGATCTCCGCCTGGTAGATTTCCATGGCGGGCGTGACATGGTCGAACAGCGTCGGCCCGACGAAGAAGCCCTCGCGGCAGGCCGCGGACAATCCTTCGCGGCCGTCGAGTCGCAGCGTGGCGCCTTCGGCGGCGCCACGGGCGATGAATCCGCTTACGCGCTCGCGCGCGGCAGCGGTGATCAGCGGGCCCATTTCCGTCTCCGGCGCATCGCCGGCGCCCAGCCTCAGTTGCGAGGCCCGCGCTTCCACCTTTTCGACCAGCGCATCGCCGCAGTCGCCGACCGCGACCGCGACCGATACCGCCATGCAGCGCTCGCCGGCGGAGCCGTAGGCGGCGCCGACGAGCGCATCGGCTGCGTCGTCGAGATCGGCATCCGGCATCACCACCAAGTGGTTCTTGGCCCCGCCGAGCGCCTGCACGCGCTTGCCGTGACGGACGCTTGTCGCTTGGATCGCCTGGGCGACCGGCGTCGATCCGACGAACGATACGGCCTGCACCGCCGGGTGGACGAGCAGGGCATCGACGCATTCCCGGTCGCCCTGGACGACGTTGAAGGCGCCGTCGGGCAGCCCGGCCTCCTGCAGCAGCCGGGCGATCAGCAGCGAGAGCGACGGGTCGCGTTCCGACGGCTTGAGGATGAAGGTATTGCCGCAGGCCAGCGCCAGCGGCGCCATCCACATCGGCACCATGAAGGGGAAATTGAAGGGCGTGATGCCGACGACCACGCCAAGGGGCTCGCGTTGGCTCCAGCTGTCGATGCCGCCGCCGATCACGCTCGAATATTGCCCCTTGAGCAATTGCGGCATGCCGCAAGCGAATTCGACCACTTCGAGGCCGCGCTGGATTTCGCCACGGGCGTCGGCCAACGTCTTGCCATGTTCCGCGGTGATAAGCCGGGCCAGATCCTCGCGCCGGGCGTCGAGCAATTCGCGCAACCGGAACATGACGCGCGCGCGGCGCTGAACGGAGGCGGCGCTCCAGTTCGGGAACGCGGCGGCGGCGGCATCGACGGCGCGATCGACGTCGGCGGCGCCGGCCAGCGCGACGTGGCGCGCGACCTTGCCTGCGGCGGGATCGAAGACTTCGCCGCGCCTGGCCGATTCGCCGGGCTCGAAATGCCCGCCGATCCAATGGGCGACGGTGCTGACGGCGGCGGGGAAGGGGGCTCCCATGCTTGGCTCCTGGAAATGTCCGATGGAGTGTTGGACCGTACCGGGGCGCCGCCGTTTGGCGGCTTGCTCGCGGAATGCGGAACCAATATCCGATGCGGCGATCGATGCGGAGGACGGCTGCCAGCCGGCGCCCGTTCGCTAGGAGGAAGCCATGACGACCAGACGGAAGTTCCTGATGCCCACTGGCCCGCGCGGGGTCGTCCTCGGCCACCCGAAGAACAAACAGGTCTGGCTCAAGTCCGGCGACGAAATCGTCAGTTCGATCGAGAAGCTGGGGGAACTGCGCTTCCGCCTGGCTTAGAGCGCCTAACAGAATGAGACACGCCTGCGTTGGCCCCAAAATACGGATGATCGTGCGACAAAGCGAGCGCGGCATTCTGGGGCCAACCCGAAGGGCCGGGGCATGCTGGGGCGCATCGCGGCGTTGCGGCGCCTGGCAAGGCGCTCGGCATTGCTGCGGCGCCGCGCCTTGCGCTGCATCCCCAGCATGCCCCGGCGCAGACGCGCCTCATTCTGTTATGCGCTCTTAACGTGGCGACCATCGGCGTCGAGCGCGTGCTCGCGCTGCGGCATTGGAACGATTCGCTGTTCAGCTTCACCACGACGCGGGACAGGGCGCTGCGCTTCGAGAACGGCCAGTTCGTCATGGTCGGGCTCGTGGTGGACGGGAAACCTCTGTTGCGCGCCTACAGCGTCGCCAGCGCGAACTACGAGGAGCATCTGGAGTTCCTCAGCATCAAGGTGGCCTCGGGGCGGCTGACCTCGCGGCTGCAGCACCTGAAGCGCGGCGACGAGGTCCTGGTCAGCCGCAAGCCGTCCGGGACGCTGGTGCTGCGCGACCTGCTGCCGGGCCGCCGTCTCTACCTGCTTTGCACGGGTACGGGACTGGCGCCGTTCCTCAGCCTCATCAAGGACCCGGAAACCTATTCGCGGTTCGGCGACGTGGTCCTGGCGCACGGCGTGCGCCGGGTCAGCGATCTCGCCTATCGGGACTACATCTCGGACGAGTTGCCGCGCGACGAATTCCTCGGCGACACGGTGCGGGCGCAGCTCTCCTACTACCCGACAGTCACGCGCGAGGCCTATCCCCATCAAGGCCGCATCACGACGCTGATCGAGAGCGGTCGGTTGTTCGAGGAACTCGGGCTGCCTCCGCTCGACGCGCGCGACGACCGCGTCATGGTCTGCGGCAGTCCGCACGTGCTCGAGGATTGCCGGCGCCTGCTCGATGGCCGCGGGTTCCGGCTGTCGCCGCAGATCGGCGAGGCAGGGGATTATGTGATCGAGCGAGCCTTCGTTGATCGCTAGCAGGTCGAAAGCCGAGGAGAATGGCAGCCATGCTTCGGCTTTCTTTGTATTCCATTATGCATATTTACAATTGCGTCTGTCATATGCATGATGCGCTTCGGTTCGACAACTTCTTGCCAAAGGAGGCGATATGCCGAAGCGCGTTGGAATTGATTGGATCAACAACTATCACGGCCGTGCCAACGATCTCAAGAATCGAGACAACTGTGCTCGGGGCTTTTACAACACAATCGCAGCCGTAAAGGTGTACGAGTTCGGCGACGATTCCGCCTGGGACACCGATTTCGAGCAGAGCGGGGTCGGCTCGCCTTCGAGCGGGTCCGACGTTTCCTATGCGGACAACGTCGACCTCGCGTATTTCGCCGGACACGGGTATCTCTACTTCGGCGTGACGGGGCATGACAATGGCTCCGCCTCGCCGAGCGAAATGCGGCTCGGCGACCACGGGTGCAGGTATCTGGTCTGCGACTCCTGCTCGGCGCTCGAAGGCGATGCCATCGCCCGCTGGCGAAATACATTCACGGGGTTGCGCGCCATATTCGGTTTCCATAACGAAGCCCATGATGAAGGCGACAGGGGCGAGATCTTCGCCGACTATCTGAACGGCGGCCACTACATGGATAACGCCTGGAAGTGGGCGTGCCAGGAAACGGAGTCGTCCGATACCGAGTGGGGCTATCTGCACGTCCTGGCACCGACGTCGTCCTTCAACGACAAGTGGAACAGCTCGGTTACGGCGATAGCCAATCCAACGGCGTTCTGCCTGCATACCGGCGCCTGCTGAATTCGCGCAGGCGCGTTCCCGCGGTCACAGATTGAGGAGACTTCCATGCCAATCGCCATCAGTTTTCCCAGCAAGATCGAAGCTCATGCCGACAGTGCAGCCCTGCACTTGCTGTCGCCCCGCATCCCGACGGACAAGGAAACGGTCGAGCTGGCCGGACGCCTGCACATGAAGGGAACCGTCGTCGACGAGGGACCGCTGTTCTCGGTCCGGTCCGAGGACGCCCTGCTGCATCACTTCCATGCGACGGACTCGATTCGCTGGTGCCGGTTGCCGCCGCGCGGCGAAGATCATCGAAGCGTGGCGTTGAACATCCGCGACGAGGCGAAACTGCGCAGTATTGCGGAAGAGTTCCTCAGCGAACTCGGGCTGCGGGACAAGGAGGCGACCACCGTGGCCATCAGCTACGGCAAGCATGACAGCGTCGACCAGAAGGAGTCCCGCCCGAAGTCCGTGATTTCCAGCGCCTTCGTGAACTTTTCGTACGTCTTCCAGGGGCTGCCGGTCGCTGGGCCGGGTGCGAAGGCGCAAGTCGAAATCGGAGCGGACGGAAAGGTCCTCTCCTTCTACCGGTTTTGGCGCGACACCGAGCGCGGGTCGGCGACGCGCCGTCGCGAACAGCGCCCGATCGTGAGCTGGGCGACGGCGCAGAAGGTATTCCGTCTCGATCCGGCGTTCGCGCAGATCGGGGAGAAGGCCGAGGTGGTCGTGGAGCGTGCCCGCCTTTGCTACATGGCCATGCCGCCGCGAGACGTTCAGAGGGCACTGTTCCCGGTGTACGAGGTGCGCGGCAGGGTCGCGACACCGCAGATCGAGAAATCGCACTTCCGGCGCTACATCGTCGCAATGGACTACAGCACCGACGAGCTGAAGAAGTACGGCATCACCAATCGGCAGTTTCGCGGGAGTTGCCGAGTTCTTTAGGCGCAACATCGAGCGGTGCCGTGGGGCGACTCGACCAGCCGCGAGTCGTTCCCCTCGGCATGCGCCAACGGGAATTCCATGCTCGACTTCATCGAACTTTTCAACGGCGTGGCGAGGGTTGCGCGGCCGGCGCTGGAGAACGGTGCCGGCGCGTCCGCGATGCAGGACCGGCTGACGGAGGTCGGCATAGACAGTCTGGACGTCATGGTCCTGCTGATGTACATGTGCGAACTCTATGGCATCGACGAAGCCACCAGCAAGGAATGGCGCGCCGAGACTGTGAGCGACGTCCATGACTTGCTGATGGCGCACAAGACAAGAGAGCCGGCGTCCGTGGCAAGTGCCCTGGAACAGATCAAATGATCTTCCTGACGCGATATCGACATGCCGCAACCCGGCATGTCGAATTGCTGGACGACATCGTTTTTCCGCAGCGCGTGCACTTGTTTCCGGAGACCTACGCGCGCACGCAAACCGGCATGTTCTACGTACCGCATCGGCTGGCCGACAAGGTGCTGGATCCGGTCCTCATCACGGAATTGAGGGAGAATCCAGTCGGCAAGAGCGCGTTCATCCTGGCCGGCGGCAACGCCCACTTCGCCGGCATTAACCAGCGTCAGTACAAGAGCCGCCTGACCTACAACTACAAGCTGCTGCCATTGACGCTGACGCAGATCTACGCCGGGCGCGTCGCCCAGTCGTTCGGCGAGATGGACTTGATAACCACCGACGCCAGCGCTTGCGCCAGCAGCCTGAAGGTGATGATGGACGTCGAGGTGCTGATGAAGCATTACGGATATCAGCGCGTCATCGTGCTGGCCGTCGAAGATGGCGTTTCGAATGCGGTGCTGGAATTCTTCGGTGAATCCCGTGCCGCCTTGACCGCACGAGAGGAGGAAGGAGGCATTCGGCCGTCGGCTTTCGATAGCCGGAATTATGGCTTCCATGTCGGGCAGGGCGCGGCACTGGCCGTATTCGAGTCCGAGAAGGCCGTCGAGCGGCAGGGCATCAACCCCAGGGCCCAGTTGCGGGGCGCCTACAGCGCGTCCGAGGCATCGTCAAATGCCATCGGTCAGCGCGAGGATGGGCAGGGATTCGCCAAGGCCATCGCGGGCGCACTCTCGCAGGGCGGACTGTCCAGGGATCGGATCACGGTAATCAAGACCCATGGCACCGGAACCGAGTCCAACAACAAGGCCGAACGGCACGCGATCGAGGGGCAGTTCAAGGACTTCGTCGCTACGTCGTACAAGCAGAGGATCGGTCACACCATGGGGGCCAGCGGCCTGCTGGAAACCCTGCTGTTGCTCGAGGACATGGCGAACGGACAAATCCCGGCCATCGAGAACCGAACCGAAAGCGACTCGCGCTTTCTTTCAGAACCGGCCTCACCCCCGGCGGGGCTCGTCCTCAGCCTCGCGGCGGGGATGGGCAACATCTACTCCGCGGCGGTCTTCGAGAACCTGGGCGGGCGTTTGCCGGTCTAGCCGGACACCTTGGCGGTCACCTTCGGCGCCGGCTGAGCGGACGGCTGTGCCGTGGGTTGAGCGGAAGGTTGCATGGCAGGCTGGGCGGCAGGCTGGGCGGCAGGCTGGGCGGCAGGCTGGGCGGCAGGCTGAGCGGCAGGCTGAGCGGCAGGCTGAGCGGCAGGCTGGGCGGCAGGCTGGGCCGAGGTCAGAAGCGCCTTTGCTTGCGGCCAGCGCCGCCTGAACGAATCCGCTTTCGCTGACAGACTGGTTTCCACGTCGGCCACCCTGCGGTTGTACGTGGCCTCCGTCTCCCCGGTTCGGAGGACGGATTCATCGTAGGCGGCCAGTACGGACGCTGCATAGTCGTTCAGGGCCTCCGTCGCGCCCGTGTTGCCCGCGGGCAGCATGGCCCTGACTGCAACATAGGACTCCGAAAAGTTGTCCTTGGATTCCCTGACTTTCGTGAACAATTCCTCAAGCGCCGACTGTGCCTCGGCGTCGCGCCTCGCATCCATATGAACCAGCGCTGCCCTGGCATACAGGCCGCAAATCCATAGCCGGCTCTTGACGGCCGTGATGAACTTTTCGGCCGAAGGCGCGGTGCTATCCGCGTCAGCGGCTGAACTCGGCGCCGGGAGACCGAATGAAAGCGCCATACCCAGTGCGATGGCCCAATTCCGGAAAAGGGATGCTTTCATGACGTTCCCCTCGAATCAGCGACGAGCCGAGGCTAGCCGGTTCGAAACGGAAGCGAAACTCGGGAGGGCCGGTATTTCGACTACTTCCTTTGCGACTCGACCTACCGGGTTCGTGCGCCGGCGGTCACGGCTCAAGTACGGGCCATTTACCAGGTCTGTTTGGCTGACAGCCCGGCCAGGGACGAACCTATTCTGGCGACTCCGGCATGGATCCGGACAATGCAGAGCTGCCTATGGGACAGGAACGGTGCACGTGACGAGTGGAGCCATCTGGTACATCTACCTTCTCGAATGTGCCGGCGGCTCGCTCTACACCGGGATCACCACGGACGTAGAGGCGCGTTTCCAAGCTCATCGGGCAGGGAAGGGCGGTCGCTATACGCGCTCCCACCCGGTCTTGCGGGTGATAGCGTCCCGGCCGGTGGGCTCGCGCGCCGAGGCGCTGCGTGCGGAGTTCCAGATCAAGCGGCTATCGAAGGATCGGAAACTCGCCGCATTGAATGGCTCGGCCTTTCATCCCCGCCGTCCGTCTTCGCGCCCATAGCGACAAGCGCCAGGGCCGCATTGGCAGGCCATCTCGAGTCGATCCTTGGACGGCGGGTTGAACTGACCGCGAACCCGAGCGGTTGGCGCGGCGCTGGCGGAGGCAGGCTTGAAGGAGCCATTCTTTCTGGACTTGGTGGTCATGCCCGAATAACGGACGACCAGGGATTGTGTTGACGAAGGCTTCTCAATCTTTCCGATGACAGCGCAGCACCTGATCGGCGTCCCGGTACAAGGCGCATTCATTCTTGAGCGCCGCTTTCACTTTCGCCCGGGCCCGATGAATGCGGACTTTTGCCGTCGCCAGGCTGCAGCCGCAGGCAACGGCGATTTCGCGCGCGCTCAGGTCGCCGAAGTCGTGGAGGAGAACCGCGATTCGGTAGTCGTCCGGCAGAGACGCGATCACTTCCCTGATGCACTGGTTCATCTGATCGAGGGCGAGGCGCTGCTCCGGCGTTGGCGCATCGTCGGGCAGTTCCACGAGGTCCAGCTCCTCCGATGGAGGCGACGCGCCCCCTTTGCGAAAGTGATCGAGCGCCGTGCGCGTGGCGATCGTGTAGGCCCAGGTCTTGAGGCTGGAGCGGCCATCGAAACCCGGCAGGCCGCGCGCGATGCGCAGCAGCGTCTCCTGTAGCAGGTCTTCGGCAAGATGCTGATCCATGGCAACGCGCTGCAGGTAGCGCCCAAGCGGCCAGGAAAGTTCCTCCGCGACCTCTTCGAACGACAAGTCCTCCGCCTCGACGTCTTCTGCTCCGGGCTCCTGCATCGCTTGCCTCATTCCGTCTGGTTGGTGCCGCAGCCGCATCCGGATGCCGCGCCGCTCGTCATCTCGTCCGGCCGTCGCGCGGCCTCCAACACGGCCGCCGCGGGCACTTGTCGAACCTTGTCGGCGAATGCCACGGCCTCCGCGATCTGCTCCTCCGAGAGGCCCAGCTTCCTTGCCTTGGCCACGTGGTAGGCCAGGCAGGGTATGCAGTTGCTCGCGACGGAGGCTCCAATCGCCACCAGTTCCCGTTCCACGCGACTCAAGCTTGTCATGCTGTGCTCCTCTAGGAATCCCGTTGTCTGACGTTACCCTCGCAAATGCCCAAAGACTCACCAAACGCTCTCGGCAACGTAAGGGCGGCTCCACAGAGCCACGGCGAGGATCGTCGCCTTGCACCACGCGCGGTACATCGCCTCTGCCTCGGGGCGCGGCGCGGCGTCGAGCAGAAAAGGCCACATCCTGTCGTTGATCGTGGCTGTGAAGGCGATGAGATAGCGCAGCGGAATATGCGGGAGAGCGATGGCGTCATCGACGACATTCTTGCGCGGAAATGTATGACGCAGACCGATTTCGTGTTGGTAGTCGAGCCACACCTCGTTGCGGGGCCGTAGGCAGACGTCGCGGATCCATTGCTTGAAGCGCTCGGCGACCCTGGCCTTGTAGTCGGGGTCGATCACCCCATCTTTCGAGCCGTAAAAGCGGGCGAGGTGAGGATTCGCGGCGATGACCTCGCGCCAGGCCGAAACGATTTCGCCCGTACGGTCCTGGAGAATGGCGGCGGCACTGCGCAACCATCGGTCATCCTCATCCGTGAGCGAGGCAGCCCGTTCGAGCAAGGTGAGTTCGGCCATGCCGACGGGCGAGCGAGCTATCGATGGCGAGGCAAAGTCATAGCCGGCGATTTCCGGCGTGGTGGGTTCCATGGTGTTCTTCCCTCGAGTCGCGCTGCAGTTCGCTGCAGCCGCGGTCCTTTACTTAGACGTCGACATCGCGGCGATGGATACAAGCGCGGCAGCTAGCACTTGACGGCCGGGATCAGGGCCGTTGCCCGATCTCCTCAACAAAAGGCAACGCGGAACGTTGTATTATCAACGCCCAACGTCAATCGGATCGAATACGCCCGTGGACACCGAGCGCAACGTCGACCAACAAATCCAAGCCGAAATCGAACAGTTGCGGCGCAACTTCCCGCAAACCCAGGATCTCTATCGGGAAGCGTGCGTCTTGCTGTTCTTCCGATACGGCATCACGCCGACGGCCAACAAGCTCTATCAGTACGTCCGCAAGGGGAGCATGAGCGCGCCGGCGGAGGCGTTGGCGAAGTTCTGGAACACCCTCCGAGAAAAGAGCCGCGTCCGCGTCGAGCATCCGGACCTCCCGGAGGACCTGCGCGTTGCGGCCGGGGAGCTCACGGCTTCGCTCTGGAACAGGGCGCAGGCTGCTGCCCAGGAAAACCTGGCGGCTTTCCGCAGCGAGGCGCAGGCAAGCACCCTCGAGGCCGAAGCCGCGCGGAAGGCTGCAGAGGCCGAACGCGATTCGGCGCGCGGCGAGGCGGCGACTTTGCAGGGCTCCCTGGCACAGGCCGGAGAAACCGTCCGAGAACTGGAGCGGCGACTGGCGGCCGAGGGTGCGACCCGGGCGGCCATGGAACGGCGGATCGAGGAGTCGGGCAGGGAGATGGAGCGCCTGCAGTCAGCGATCGAAGAAGCCCGACGCGATTTCGCGGCCGAGCTCGAAAAGCACCGGGCCAGTGCCGAGCTTGCCGAAGAGCGCTTCCGGGCTACCGAGCAGCGCGCCTTGCTGGAGATCGACCGGGAGCGTACCCAGGCGGCAAAGGCGCAGAAGGATCTCGAGCAGTCGCGGCTGGCCGCGAGCCAGGCGGCGGATCGTCATCAGGCGGAGGTCGCGGCGCTACATGCCGAGTTGGGTCAGTTGCGCCAAAGAGTCGGCATCCTCGAAGGCATGCTGCAGGCCGCGCAGTCCGAGCGGGATCGAGTCTTCCAGGATGCGGAGACCTTGCGGGGCCGGGTCACCGACGTCGTGAGCGAGGCGGCGGGCCATCGGGCAGACGCCGACAACTGGCGCAGTCGCGCCGAGGAGGCGCACCGGGCATTGGCCGACCTTCAGGCCAAGATTGCGCGCCGACCGCGAAAGGTCGCACCGGAGGAAAAGGAGGGCAAGCTGCTGTAGGCGGTGCCGGCGCGATTCCTGTCTGGCAGGTCTGGAGCGTATTTAACATAATATACATTATGCGACACATCAGATGGTGCGGGCTACCGGTCTTGCTGCCTGGAAACCTGCTATTCCACCGCTCCTTCGCTTCTCAGGTAATCGACGACATCGGCGTGGCCGTTCTTTTCAGCCAGGCTGATCGCCGTGTTCCCGGCCGGATCTTCGGCATCCATGTCGGCGTCGCTGTCGACGAGCAGCTTCACGATATCGATGAAGCCGGCACCGGCAGCCAGCATCAAGGGTGTTTGCCCGTTCGGCGCGGGAGCATCGAGATCCGCCTTGTGCTCGATGAGCAAGCGCGCGATGTCGAGACGTCCCGAATACGCGGCGTAATGCAGCGCGTTCCATCCCGACCCGTGGATATCGGCACCGGCTTCAAGCAGCCGCCTGACGGTTGCCGGATGGCCCTGCATGGTCGCCAGCATGATCGGGGAATCGCCGTACTTGTTGCGCTTCGAAACGTTGGCTCGATTGCGGATCAGGAAGTCCAGCAGTTCGTCGTTGCCGTTGCGCGCGGCGATCGCCGCCAGGGTGTCGCCGTTGCGATCCGATGTATTGACGTCCATGCCCCGCTGGAGGAGCTCGACCACCTTGGCGGTCTGGTCCTGGCTCGCGGCAATCAGGATGTCGTCGTACGCGCCCGCAAATGCGGGCGCAGCCAGGGCAATCATGCAGGCCGCGGCGAGCGGGCGGAGGAAATCGGTCATTGGCTTCTCGTGGCGCTGGAGAAAAGTCGGAAGAAATTGTCGGTGGTGGCAGCCGCCAGCTCCTGGAGGGGCAGCCCCCGCAATCGAGCGACCTCCTCTGCGACGTGCCGCACATAGGCTGGCTCGTTGGTCTTGCCGCGATGGGGCACTGGCGCCAGATAGGGCGAGTCCGTTTCGACCAGCAGCCGGTCGAGCGGCACCGTCCGGGCCACCTCCTTGAGCGTTGCCGCGTTCTTGAAGGTCACGATCCCGGACATGGAAATGTAGAAGCCGAGATCGAGTGCCCGCCGCGCGACGTCGGCGTCCTCGGTGAAGCAATGGAAGACGCCGCCGGCGTCGGCCGCCTTCTCTTCCTGGAGGATGCGCAGGGTGTCGGCGGCGGCAGCGCGGGTATGGATAATCAATGGCTTGCCGCTCCGGCGGGCGGCCGAGATATGGGTACGAAAGCGCCGGCGCTGCCATTCGAGGTCGCCTTCGGTGCGGTAGTAATCGAGGCCCGTCTCGCCGATCGCCACCACCTTGGGGTCTCCGGCGAGCGCGACGAGTTGCGCCTCGTCCGGTTCGGCGCCCCCTTCATTGTCGGGATGGACGCCGACGGCGGCAAAGAGATTGGCATGGGCATGGGCGAGATCCAGAACGGCGGGCAGCCGCTCAAGCGTGACGCCCGCGCACAGCGCCCAGCCGACGCCGTTTTCCCTCATTCGATCAAGGACCTGAGGAATTGCGGCGGCCAGTTCCGGAAAGTCCAGATGGCAGTGCGAATCGACCAGCAGCGGCGTCATGATCGGCTCGGCGCAATGGCTCGCAGGTAGCGGGCCGCGATATCGTCGAGGAACAGGCGGGGGTTGAGCGGATGGGAGGACAAAGCCCGCGCCCGCAGCATTTCGCCATAGTACGCAAGGATGCCCTCGACATCGGCCCGCTTGACGATGGCTTCGGCCTGGCGTTCGCGCCCCGTGAAGAAGTGCAGCTTGCCAGTCATCGCCATGGACGCCAGGTCGAACAGCGCCCGCTGGACCATGGAAACGATGTCTTCCATCTTGAATCCGCCGTCCTTCTTGACGTGTCCTTCCCACCGGCCGGCCAGTTCGAGGAAATCGCCCCCATTGTCGAACAGGCTGGCCGCTACATCCTCGTAGGCCTTCATCCGGCCTTTCTCGAATTCCTCCAGCGCCCGGATCGGTGCGCCGCCGGTGATGGACAGCAGGGGAAGCGCTTTGTCTCCGCCCTGCTCGGCAAGCCAGCGCTGTGCTTCGGCCAACCCCGGGCGGCCGAACACCACGCTGCGGCAGCGGCTGCGGATGGTCGGCAATAGCTTTCTCCAGCGATCTGAAACCAATACAAAACAGACCCCTGAAGGTGGTTCCTCAAGTATTTTAAGAAGTGCATTCTCGGCCGCGGCGTTCATCGCTTCCGCAGGCTCGATGAGAATCGCGCGCCGGCTGCTCAGGTGCCCGCCGACATAGACGAAGTCTTCCAGGGCGCGGATCTGCGCGATGAGGATCTGGGAACTCGCCTTCTTCTTGTCGGCGTCCGTCTCCCCTTCGGCCTCGGCCGCCTCCGCTTCGGGAACGACATGGCGGAAGTCGGGATGGTTGCCCGAGGCGAACAGGCGGCAGGACGGGCAATCGCCGCAAGCCGGCTCCTCCGGTTTGCGCGGCGCCGAGCAGAGCAGCCGCTGCACGAGCGCCATGCCGAAGCGGCTCTTGCCGACGCCTGCGGGGCCGGCAAGCAGCAAGGCGTGCGGCAGGCCGTTCGCGGCTTCCCAAAGGCGGCGCCACTCCGCTTCGTGCCAAGAGTAATATGTATTAATCGACACTTACGACTATTTCTTCAAGTGATTTAGAGACATCTGCAACGCTTCGCGAGCCGTCGATCACGCGTATCCGGCCAGGGGCGAGATGGGCGCGCTGCAGGTACGCGCCACGAACGCGCTCGAAGAAATCCGCCTTCTCCTGCTCGAAGCGATCGAGTTCCCGTCCCATGCTCTTCACACGCCCGAAGGCCACTTCGGTCGGGACGTCGAACAGCAGTGTCAGATCCGGTTCGAGGTCGCCCTGCACCCAGGCTTCCAGCGCATTCAGCTTGCCGACCTCCAGCCCCCGTCCGCCGCCCTGGTAGGCAAAGCTGGCATCGGTGAAGCGGTCGCAGACCACCCAATCGCCGCGCTCCAGTGCGGGAACAATGACCTGCGCCAGGTGCTCGCGCCGGGCGGCGAACATCAGGAGGGCCTCCGTCTCCAGATGCATCGGTTCGGACAGCAGAATCTCGCGCAGTTTCTCCCCAAGCGGCGTGCCGCCCGGTTCGCGCGTCTGCACGACGGTCTTGCCGCGCGCCCGCAACAGCTCGACCAGATGCGCCAGGTGCGTGCTTTTCCCTGCGCCGTCGAGGCCTTCCAGTGTAATGAACTTGCCGCGCACGGCTACCCTCCCCTGCGTTTCTGGTATCGGGCCACCGCCCGGTTGTGCTCGTCGAGGTTGCGCGAGAACTCGCTCGACCCGTCGCCGCGTGCGACGAAATAGTAAAAGTCCGTGGCCGGCGGGTGCAGTGCGGCCCGGATCGATGCCAGCCCGGGCAAGGCGATCGGTGTCGGCGGCAGGCCGCCGCGCGTGTATGTATTGTACGGGGTGTCCGCGCCGAGGTCGTTCTTGCGAATATTGCCGTCGAAACGCTCCCCCATGCCGTAGATGACGGTCGGGTCGGTCTGCAGCAGCATGCCCTTCTTCAGCCGGTTGACGAACACGCTGGCTACCTTCGGGCGGTCGCCCGGCTGGCCGGTCTCCTTCTCGACGATCGACGCCATGATGAGCGCCTCGTAGGGCGACGCGTAGGGCAACGAGGGATCGCGCGTCCGCCACTCCGCGTCCAGCTTGGCCTGCATGGCGAGGTAGGCGCGGCGCAGTACGCGCAGGTCGCTCGACTGCTTTGCGAACAAGTAGGTGTCGGGGAAGAACAGGCCTTCGGGATGGGTTTCCACCGCGCCGATTCGCATGAGAACGTCCGCGTCGGACAGGCCGGCGGTGTCGTGCCGAATGTCGGGATTGGCGTCGAGCGCGGCGCGCAGCTGGCGGAAGGTCTTGCCCTCGACGAAGACCACCTCGCTCTGGGTGACGTCGCCCCGCGTCAGCTTGTCGAGCAGCTGCAGCGGCGTGATGCCCTGTTCCACTTCATAGCTGCCGGCCTTGATGTCCGCGGCCCGGCCCAGCATCCGGCCGAGCAGCGTGAATTCCCAGGAGGCGAAGCCCAGGCCTGCTTTTGCCATCTGCTGCGAGGCGGCCCGGAGCGGCATGCCGGGCTCGACCACGAAATCGAGGGGACTGGCCGCGAGCTGGAGGGGCGTCGTCGCAAACCAGGCGGCCCAGCCGAGAAACGCGATACCAGCGAGAAAGACCAGGGAAAAGAGACTCTTGAGCAGGCGCATGAGGGAGGAGCGTAGGGCCGATCGGTATAATAACCCAAGCTTAGAAACCGGCCGGAGACGCAGATGAGACAGGATTGGAGCGATTTTCTCAGCCGCCAGGGCGCGCGCAACGGATGCGAGGACTTCGGCGACCCGGGCGCCGAACTCGCCGCGGCGCGCGACGGCACGGTGATCGTGCCGCTGGCGGATTTCGGCGTGATCCGCGCTGCGGGTGAGGATGCCGCAGGCTTCCTCCACAATCTCCTGACCAACGACGTCAAGAGCCTGCCGCCCGACGGCCTTCGCTTCGCCGGGCTGTGTACCGCCAAGGGCCGGCTGATCGCGTCCTTCCATCTCTGGCGTGATCGCAACGACGATCTGCTGCTCATGCTCTCCGGCGACATCCTCGCGGGCATCCTGAAGAAGCTGTCGATGTATGTCCTGCGCAGCAAGGTGAAGCTCAGCGACGCCAGCGACGAACGCGTGCTGGTCGGCCTTGCCGGACCGGACGCGGAAGCTGCGCTGCTGGGCCTCGGCGCCTCGGTGCCCTTCCCGCTCCAGGTCGTGCCGTTCGAAGGCGGCCAGGCACTGCGCCTGGACGAGCGCCGGCTGGTCCTTGCGCTCGAGCCGCAGGCGGCCGCTGCCGTCTGGGAAAAGCTTTCCGCCAAGGCGCGTCCTGCCGGGACAGCGGCCTGGCGCTGGCTGGAGATCGCCGGCGGCCAGCCGCGCATCGTCGCCGCGACCCAGGAAGCATTCGTCCCGCAGATGGCCAACTTCGAGATTCCCGCCGTGGGCGGCGTCAGCTTCACCAAGGGCTGCTACCCGGGGCAGGAAGTGGTCGCGCGGGCGCAGTACCTGGGCAAGGTCAAGCGGCGCATGTATCGCGCCCACCTTGTCGCGGGCGCGACACCGGGAACCCGCCTTTTCGCGCCCGAGACCGGCGACCCGCACTGCGGCGACGTCGCTGCGGTGGCACCCTCGCCCGACGGGGGCTTCGATCTTCTGGTGGTCGTGCAGGCGAATTGCGCCGAGGGCGGCCAGGTTCGCGTCGGCGCACCCGATGGCGCCCGCCTCGAGTTCTCTTCCCTCCCGTATGCCGTGACCTGATGTGCCTCATCCTCGTCGCCTGGCGCAGCCACCCGGACTATCCGCTGGTGGTGGCGGCCAATCGCGACGAGTTCTTCGCCCGTCCCAGTTCCCCCGCGGCCTTCTGGCAGGAGGCGCCCGATGTGCTGGCGGGCAAGGACCTGCAGGCGGGCGGCAGTTGGATGGGCATGACGCGGAGCGGCCGGTTCGCCGCACTCACCAATTTCCGCGATCCCGGGTCTCAGCGCCCCGACGCGGTCTCGCGCGGCCTGCTCGTGGCCGGATTCCTGCGCGGCAGGGTGCCAGCCGCCGATTATCTCGAAGCGGTCAGCCGCCGCGGACGCGACTTCAACGGCTTCAACCTGTTGGCCGGCGACGGCGAGAATCTCGGCTGGTACAGCAACGTTCCCGGCGCTGCGCCGCTGCTGCTGGAGCCCGGCATCTACGGCGTCTGCAACCATCTGCTCGACACGCCGTGGCCGAAAGTCCGGGCCGCGAAGTCGGCGCTGGGCGAGGCGCTCGGCGAGCTTCCCGGCGATGCGGCGCTGTTCCGCCTGCTGTGCGACGACACCATCCATCCCGACGAATCGCTGCCGCGCACCGGCGTGAGCCTCGAATGGGAACGGCTGCTGTCCGCGGCTTTCGTGCGGGCGGGAGGCTACGGAACGCGGAATTCGACGGTCTGCCGCATCGGCCGAGACGATTGGATCGTCTTCGACGAGCAGACCTGGCTCGAAGGCGGCGCGGCGGGGCCGCGGCGGCGCTACCGTTTCAGGAGAGCCGGCGCGCCATCCTGACGTGCGGGATACCGGCGTCCATGAAGACATCGCCCTCGCGCACGAAGCCGAATCGCTCGTAGAACCCGACGGCGGCCGTCTGCGCATTCAGCGCGAGCGCCGGCATGCCTTGACGGCGCGCTTCGTCCATCAGGACTTCGAGCAGGGCGCGGCCGACGCCCCTGCCTCGCCAACCGCGCTGCACCGCCATGCGGCCGACGTGCCCGTCGGGCAGCAGCCGCCCCGTACCGATCGCTTCGCCCTCGGGATCTCGTGCGACGGCGTGCCTGCTCGACGGATCGAACTCGTCGATCTCCATTTCGGGCGGCACCTGCTGCTCGGCGACGAACACCGTCTCGCGCAGCGGCCGGGCGGCAGCGGCCAAGTCGCCCCACGAGCCGGTCTCGACCGCGAATTCGACGATGTCGACGGCCGTGTAGGCCGGCACCAGGTCGAACAGTTCCACGATGTCGCGATTGCGCATCCGGACGCAGCCGATCGAGCCCGGCACGCCCATCTCTGCGGTGTCCGGACTGCCGTGCAGGTAGATGTAGCGGCGCATGGTGTCGACCTCGCCGCCGCGGTTCACGCCCGGCTCGCGGCCCGACAGCCACAGGATGCGTGTCAGGATCCAGTCGCGTCCCGGCTGGCCGGCGGCGAATTCCCGGGACCACGTCTCGCCGGTCGGTCGGCGCCGCACGAACACCGTATTCTCCGGCTGGCCGGCGCCGATCTTGGCGCGGATCACGTGCCGGCCGCGCGGCGTGCAATTGCTGCCCTGCTGCTCTCCGGCACCGTTCTTCGCCGTCGACACCGAATAGCGCTTCAGCAGCCGTCCCGTGTCGTCGCGCAGTTCGAGCGTCTGCGCGGGGATGCTGACGCGGATGCGCATCAGACCACCACCGTCTTCGCGCGTCGCGCGGCGAAGAAGCCCGACAGCAAGGCGCCGCAGGTGTCTGCGAGGACGCCGGGGCTGACCTCGGCATGGTGATTGAGCCGATCCTCGGCGAACAGGTCGACCACGCTGCCGGCGGCGCCGGTCTTCGGATCGCGGGCGCCGAAGACTACGCGGGCAATCCGCGCGTGCATGATCGCGCCCGCGCACATGACGCAGGGTTCGAGGGTGACGTAGAGGGTCGCGCCCGGCAGCCGATAGTTGCCGAGCCGGGCCGCGGCATCGCGCAGCGCCATGATCTCCGCGTGCGCCGTCGGATCGCTGCGGCCGATCGGCTGGTTGAAGCCGCGGCCGACGATTTCCCCGTCGAGCACGACGACGGCGCCGACGGGCACTTCGTCGAGCGTGGCGGCCTGACGCGCGAGTTCCAGCGCGGCTTCCATGAAGAGCGCGTCGGCTGCGGAAGGGTCCTGTTCGGGCATGGCGGGATTCTATCGGTTGGGGTTCCGCCTATCGTGGGCGGGTTTCCCAGGGCACCAGGCGGACTTCCTGGCGCTCCGGCGCCTGGCGTTCCGCCGTGATTTCCAGCATGCGCGGCGGCGGCGCCTGCTTCTTGAGGCTCTCGCGCGCGTACTTGGCGCGCAAGGCCGCGATGCGCCGGTCGACCTTGTCCACCGCGAGGTTGCGCGACACCAGCAGTTCGCGGATGCGCAGCAGGTCGGCGACGTCGGGCGGCACGGCTTCCGAGCGGCGCACCTGTCCCCAGTCGGCTTTCGGACGACTGGCCGCCGCACGAAAATCTTCGGAGGTGGACACCATCCGCGCGATCTTCGTCTGGTCGAACTTCATCGCCCACTCGAGCGCGCCGTCGCCGTTCTCGTTCTTGGCGCTCGTATCCGCTCCGTGTGCCAGGGCCCAGCGCACCATCTCCTCGCGGCCCTCGTACACCGCCATCATCAGGACGCTGGAGCCGTTCGGGCTGCGCGCATTGATGTCGGCGCCGTTCTCCAGCAGCAGCGATGCGACCTCGGCATTGCCGGCGAAGACCGCGTAGTGGAGCGCGCTCCATTTCGCTCCGTCCTGGTTCACGCGCGCCCCGTGCGCCAGCAGCCAGCGCACGGCCTCCAGCTTCCCCTTCCAAGCCGCGTGCATCAGCGCGGTCTCGCCCAGCGAATTGGCGAGATTGACGTCGGCGCCGCGGGCGACGAAGAGTTCCATCAGCGGCAGGTTGCCTTCGCGCGCCGCGATCATCAGCCCGCTGCCGACCTTGTCGCCGAGGTAGTTCGGATCGAGGCCGGCGTCCAGCCACGTGCGTGCGCGCTCGAGGTTGCCGGCTTCCATCTGGACCCGGAAGGAAATCGCGTCCGGCAGTCCCGGGCCCATGCCGAACAGGCGCTCGATCGGGTTCTGCGCCCAGGCCGGTGCAGCGACGAGGAACAGCAGCGCGGCCGCCAGGCGGGCCGTGCGAAGCGAGTGGTACATTAGCGCGCTTCCATGTTTGAACTTCGTAATCCTATCGCCATCGGCGCCTCCCACAAGACTCGGCTCGCGGTGGCCCTCCTGCTGTCGGTGCTGTTCCATGCGGCGATCCTTGGCGGCGAGGTTCTCGTCCGCCCGCGAGCGCCGGTGCGCGCTGCGGCCCATCCCATCCAGGCCACCCTGGTTGCTCCGGTGCCGCAGCCGGCTGCGCTGATCGCGCCCGAGGCGCCCCGGCCCGTATCCCGCGCTCGCGACGTGCCCAAGCCGGCCCGGCGCGACGGTCCCGGCCGATTCACCGCGGTCGACGCGGCGAAACTCGCCCAGCAGCAGATCGCCCGACAGTTGCTCTATCCGCGGGAAGCCATCGCGCGCGGCTTCGAAGGCGAGGCCACGGTTCGGCTGTTCTTCGACGATTCCGGCGCCGCGATCGCCGCGCGGCTGGAAAGCAGCAGCGGCCATTCGATCCTCGACGAGGCCGCCGTTGCAGCCGCTGCGAAGGTTCGCGTGCCGACCGGCGCTCCGGCCGAGGTCCTGGTCCCCGTGCGTTTCCGGCTGCGATAGCCGGTCAGCCACCGGACTTCGCCTCCAGCGTCTCCCACCTCTCCAGCAGCGCCAGCAACTCGGCGTCGATCGCTTCCAGCCGCGCGGCGCAGCGGCGCGCCTCCTCCGGTTCGGCCTGGTAGAGCGCCGGATCCTCGAGCTTCGCGGTAAGGGTCTTCTGCTCGTCCTCCAGGGCGGCGATGCGATCGGGCAGCGCTTCCAGCTCGCGCTGCTCCTTCCACGTCAGCTTGGCTGCCGCTTGCCGCTCTGCGCGCGGGCGGGGCGCGGACGTCGCTGCGTTGACGACGGGCTTCTCGCCCAGCTGCTGTGCCCGCCAGGCGGCCCAGTCGCTGTAGCCGCCCGCATATTCGCGCCAGTTGCCGTCGCCTTCCGCCGCGATCGTCTGCGTTACCACATTGTCGAGAAAGGTCCGGTCGTGGCTGACCAGGAAGACCGTCCCGGCATAGTCCTGCAGCAGCTGCTCGAGCAGTTCGAGCGTGTCGATGTCCAGGTCGTTGGTCGGCTCGTCGAGCACCAGCACATTGGCCGGTTTGGCAAATAGCCGCGCCAGCAGCAGGCGGTTGCGCTCGCCGCCCGACAGGGACTTCACCGGCGAGCGCGCGCGTTCCGGCGCGAACAGGAAGTCCTCGAGATAGCCGATCACGTGCTTGCGCGCGCCGCCGATCTCGACGTAGTCCGAGCCCGGTGAAATCACGTCGGCGAGCGTCGCCTCCGGATCGAGCTGGGCGCGGAACTGGTCGAAATAGGCGATTTCGAGCTTGGTGCCGCGGCGCACCCTGCCCTCGTCGGGCGCCAGTTCGCCGAGGATCAGGCGCAACAGGGTGGTCTTGCCGCTACCGTTCGGCCCGATGACGCCGATCTTGTCGCCGCGCTGGATGCGCGTCGAGAAATCGCGCACGACCTGCTTCTCGTCGAAGCGCTTGGCGACGCGCTCGAGTTCGGCGACCAGTTGGCCGCTCTTGTCGCCGGCATCGAGCTGCATGCGGACCTGGCCCAGCCGCTCGCGGCGCGCGGCACGCTCTGCGCGCAGGCGATCCAGCCGCTGGACGCGGAACACCGCGCGGGTGCGGCGCGCCTCCACGCCCTTGCGTATCCAGACCTCCTCTTCCTTCAGCAGCTTGTCGGCGCGGGCGTTGGCCAGGGCCTCCTCGTTGAGCATGTACGCCTTGCGCTCCTGGTAGGCGGTGAAATTGCCGGGGAAGGAGGTCAGCCGTCCGCGATCGAGCTCGACGATGCGGGTGGCGAGGCGATCGAGGAAGCGGCGATCGTGGGTGATGAAGACCAAGGTGATCTTCGCGGCCAGCAGCAATTCCTCCAGCCATTCGATCGCCGCGATGTCGAGATGGTTGGTCGGCTCGTCGAGCAGCAGGACTTCGGGCGCCATGGCAAGGGCCTGCGCCAGCGCGAGGCGCTTCTTCTGCCCGCCGGAGAGCGTTCCGACCGCGGCGTCCGGATCCAGCCCGAAGCGGCTGATCGCCTGCTCGGCACGCGCCTCGCAGGACCATGCGCCCAGCGTTTCGAGGCGCTGCTGGAGGGCCTGCATCTGCGCCAGCAGTACGTCCTGGTCGGCACCCGCTTCGGCCAGCCGATGCGAGACCTGGTGATACTCGGCAAGCAACGCAGACACTTCCCCCATGCCGGCGACCACGGCCGCGAAGACCGTCTGGTTCGGGTCGAACGGCGGCTCCTGGGGCACGTAGCCGACGCGGATGCCCGGCTGGCGCCAGACTTCGCCGTCGTCGAGCTTGCCCTGCCCGGCCAGGATGGCGAGCAGCGACGACTTCCCCGTACCGTTGCGGCCGATCAGCGCGACGCGCTCGCCGGGATCGACCTGGAAGTCCGCGGCGTCTAGCAACGCGACGTGGCCGTACGCGAGGTGGGCGCCGGCGAGCTTGAGATAGGGCATGAGGTGCAGTCTACGGGAATCACAAACGAGAAGGGCCTGGCATGGCCAGGCCCTTCCCGCGACGGACGAAACGGCTTAGGCGGTGGTCGTCGCCTTGCTGCCCTTGTCCTTCAGGTTGGCCTGCGCCGCCGCCAGGCGCGCGATCGGCACGCGCGGGCCCGAGCAGGACACGTAGGTCAGACCGATGCTGTGGCAGAACTCGATCGACGCCGGATGGCCGCCGTGCTCGCCGCAGATGCCGATCTTGAGATCGGGGCGGGTGGAACGGCCACGCTCGACGGCGATCTTCATGACGTCGCCGACACCCTTCTGGTCGAGCACCTCGAACGGGTTGTCCTGCAGGATGCCGGCTTCGTTGTACGACGGCAGGAACTTGTTCTCGGCGTCCTCGCGCGAGAACGAGAACGTGGCCTGCGTGAGGTCGTTGGTGCCGAAGGAGAAGAACTCGGCGTCCTCGGCCATGCGGCCGGCGCGCATGCAGGCGCGCACCACTTCGAGCATCGAGCCGAACTTGTACTGCACGTCGATGCCGTGCGAGAGCTGGACGATCTTGTGAATGCGCGTCACGTAGCTGTGGATGCGCTTGAGTTCTTCGACGGTCGCGACCTGCGGCACCATGATTTCCGGATACACCTCGATGCCTTCCTTGGCGCACTGCGCGGCGGCTTCCAGCACCGCCTGGATCTGCATCGAATAGATCTCGGGATAGGTGATGCCGAGACGCACGCCGCGGTGGCCGAGCATCGGGTTCACTTCCTGCAGCGCGCGGACCTTGCGCAGCGTCTTTTCCTTCATGAGGATCACGTCCTCGTCGAGGTGGTTCTCCTTGAAGGTTTCGAGCGCGTCGGTCAGCGGTTGCAGGCCGTCGGCGTACTTGGCGTGCAGCGAGGGATTCAGCAGGCGCAGCGTCTCCGGCAGCTCCTCGAGGCCCTTGATGGTGTCGCGCAGGTGGCGCAGGTGGGTGATCTCGAGTTCGAGCTGCGCGGCCGTCGGCAGGAATTCGTGCATCGGCGGGTCGAGCAGGCGCACCGTGACCGGCAGGCCCTTCATCGCCTTGAACATGCCCTTGAAGTCGTTGCGCTGGATCGGCAGCAGGCGGTCGAGCGCGGCCTGGCGCTCTTCCAGCGTATCGGCCAGGATCATTTCCTGGACGATCGGCAGGCGGTCGGTGCTGTTGAACATGCGCTCGGTGCGGCACAGGCCGATGCCCTTGGCGCCGAATTCGCGGGCGCGGGTGGCGTCGTTCGGGGTGTCGGCATTCGCGCGCACTTCGATGCGGGCGAACTCGTCGGCCCACTTCAGCAGCGTGGCGAGTTCCTCGGAGAACTCCGGTTCCACCGTCGGCAGTTCGCCGGCGTAGACGTGGCCGGTGCCGCCGTCGATGGTGACGACGTCGCCTTCATGCAGCACGGTGTCGCCGATGTGCGCCTTGCGCTGGATGTCGTCGATGTGGATCGCTTCGCAGCCCGACACGCAGGGCTTGCCCATGCCACGCGCGACGACCGCCGCGTGGGAGGTCTTGCCGCCGCGGCTGGTCAGGATGCCCTGGGCCTGGAAGAAGCCGTGGATGTCCTCGGGCTTGGTCTCTTCGCGCACCAGGATGATCTTCTCGCCCGACTTGCCGCGCGATTCGGCGGTATCGGCGTCGAACACGATCTTGCCGGAGGCGGCGCCCGGCGAGGCCGGCAGGCCTTGCGCCAGCGACTTGCCCTTGAAGTTCGGGGCCAGTTGCGGCACCAGCAGCTGTTCGAGGATGGCCGGCTCGACGCGCAGCACGGCGCGCTCGCGGGTGATGATGCCGTCATTGGCCATCTCGACCGAAGTGCGGACCATGGCCAGCGCGTTCATCTTGCCGTTGCGGGTCTGCAGGCAGTAGAGCTTGCCCTTCTCGATGGTGAACTCGAAGTCCTGGACTTCCTTGTAGTGCGACTCCAGGCGCTGATGCAGTTCCATCAGCTGGCTGTAGATCTCGGGCATCTCGGTCGCCATCTCGGCGATGGGCTTCGGCGTGCGGATGCCGGCCACGACGTCCTCGCCCTGCGCGTTGACCAGGTATTCGCCGTAGATCAGGTTCTCGCCCGTGCCGGGGTTGCGGGTGAAGCCCACGCCCGTGCCGGAATCGTTGCCCATGTTGCCGAACACCATGGTGCAGATGTTGACCGCCGTGCCGTTGGCCATGGCGGGCGTGATTTTGAACTGCTTGCGGTAGTCGATGGCGCGCTTGCCGTTCCAGGAGCGGAACACCGCCTTGATGGCGATGTCGAGTTGCTCGTAGGGATCCTGCGGGAAGGCCTTGCCGGTGTGGCGCTGATAGACGCCGAGGAACTCGGCGGTCAGCTCCTTGAGCTGGTCGGCCTTGAGCTCGACGTCCTGCTTGGCCTTGTACTTGGCCTTGATCTCGGCCATCTTCTCGTCGAAGTGCTCGTCGGCCACGCCCATGGCGATCTTGCCGAACAGCTGGATGAAGCGGCGATAGGCGTCCCAGGCGAAGCGCTCGTTCTTGGTCTGCTTGATGAGGCCCTTGAGGGAGGCTTCGTTGAGGCCGAGGTTGAGGATGGTGTCCATCATGCCCGGCATTGACATCGACGAGCCCGAGCGAACGGAGACCAGCAACGGGTTCTCCGGCGAGCCGAAGCCCTTGCCGGTCTTCTTCTCGAGGTCGGCCATGTACTTCTTGACCGTTTCCCAGACACCCTCGGGGAGCTGGTTCTTTTCGAGATAGGCGAGGCAGCACTCGGTGGAGATCGTGAAGCCGGGCGGGACGTTGAGGCCAATCTGCGTCATCTCGCAGAGATTGGCGCCCTTGCCGCCGAGCAACATCTTGTTCTTGCCGTCACCTTCTTCGAAAGAAAAAACGTACTGCTTTTGAGCCATGTCACTCCCCTGAGCCAAGGATGGTTATCCACGGGAAGATAGCAAATCCTGGGCAGGCTTGGAATAGCAAATTCACAAAAATGCGCGCTCGGTTGAGCTATTGACACCCCTTCCCGGAACTGTTCCGGGCATCGCTGTCAAACCATCGCATCGAGGCGGCGCAGGGCCGGTGACGCGCCGCGACCATCGAGGATGGCCACGATGCAAAACGGATTCTCCCGCCGCGAGATCGTCGCCGGCCTGTGCGCTGCCAAGCCGTCGCTGCCGCCGAAGTACCTGTACGACGAATTCGGTTCGCGCCTGTTCGAACTCATCACGCGCCTGCCCGAGTACTACCCGACGCGCCTCGAGCTAGGGCTGATCGCCGCCCATGCCGGCGACATCGCGGAGGCGGCAGGGCGCGGCAGCGCGCTGATCGACCTCGGCGCCGGCAACTGCGCCAAGGCGCGTGCGCTGTTCCCGGTGCTAAGGCCCAGCAAGTACGTCGCGGTGGATATCTCGGCCGATTTCCTCGATCAGGCCCTGGGCGCCATCCACGCGGCCTTTCCGGACATCGACACCGTCGCGCTGGCGGCCGACCTGTCCGAGCCGATCGGCCTTCCGCCCGCCCTGGACGGCACGAGGCGGGTCTTCTTCTATCCCGGTTCGTCGATCGGAAACCTCGATCCAGACGATGCCGCCGCCCTGCTGCGGCGCCTGCATCGGCAATGCGACGGCGCCGGCGGACTGCTGATCGGCGTCGACCTGCTGAAGGACAGTGGGACTCTCCATGCCGCGTACAACGACGCCCTGGGCCTCACGGCGGCTTTCAACCTGAATCTTCTCAATCACGTCAATGCCCTGCTGGGCAGCGACTTCCGGCCCGCGGACTGGCGCCACCGCGCCTTCTTCAACCCCGGGGAAAGCCGGATCGAAATGCATCTCGACGCGCGCTGCGAGGTTGCCGTGCACTGGGACGGCGCCGAGCGCCGCTTTGCCGCCGGCGAGAGCATCCATACCGAAAACAGCTACAAGTTCCGGCTCGATGCTTTCGAAGCGATGCTCGCCCAAGCCGGCTTTCGCGACATGCGCGCCTGGACGGACGAGCGCGGCTGGTTCGCCGTCTGCTATGCCGCGGCCTGATGAACATCGCGGTGTGACGCCCGCCGCGGTGGCCGACCGCTACGCCGCCATCCGGGCTCGCACGGCGGCCCTGGCGGAACCGCTTTCCCCCGAGGACTGCTGCGTGCAGTCGATGACGGAGGCGAGTCCCGCCAAGTGGCATCTCGCCCATACCACCTGGTTCTTCGAGACCTTCGTCCTGGAGCGCTTCGAGGAGGGCTTCCGGCCGTTCGCCCCCGCCTATCGCGTGCTATTCAACTCCTACTACAACTCGATCGGCGACAAGCACCCCCGGCCCGAGCGCGGGCTGCTGACCCGGCCGCCGCTGGCCGAAGTGCTCGCCTATCGCCGGGCGATCGATGCGCGCATGGCTGCCGTCCTGGCCCGGCGCGACCTGTCTGCCGAGGCCGTCGTCCTGGCGGAACTGGGGATCCACCACGAACAGCAGCACCAGGAACTCATCCTCACCGACATCAAGCACCTGTTGTCGCTCAATCCCCTTCAGCCCGCGTATGGCAAGACGCCGGAGTCCGGCAGCGCAGCACCCGAGATGGTGTGGATGGGCTTCGAAGGCGGCACCGTCGTCATCGGGCATGGCGGGGAAGGCTTCTGCTACGACAACGAGACGCCGCGGCACCGCGTGCTGCTGGAGCCTTACCGCCTTGCGTCCCGGGCGGTCACCAACGGCGAATTCCAGGAATTCGCGGCGGCAGGCGGGTATCGCGATGCCCGGCTTTGGCTGGCCGAGGGTTGGGACTGGGTCGCTTCCGCGGGCCGCAGCGGGCCGCTCTACTGGCGGCGGGGCGGCGGGGAGTTCACCCTCGGCGGCGTCGTGCCGCGCGATCCCGGGGCCCCTGTCGCGCATGTTTCCTACTATGAGGCCGATGCCTTTGCACGATGGGCCGGCGCACGGCTGCCGACCGAGGCCGAGTGGGAGCATGCCGCCGCGGGCGCCCTGCCCGTCGGCAACTTCGGCCAGGACGGCCGTTTCCATCCGCGCGCCGCGGACGCTGCCGGGCTGGCCCAGATCTTCGGCGACGTCTGGGAGTGGACGCAGTCCGCCTATGCGCCCTACCCCGGCTTCCGTGCAGCGCCCGGCGCCGTGGGCGAATACAACGGCAAGTTCATGGTCAACCAGCAGGTGCTGCGCGGCGGTTCCTGTGCGACGCCGGAGGGCCACGTGCGGGCCAGCTACCGCAACTTCTTTCCGGCCGCTGCCAGCTGGCAGTTCTCCGGAATCCGGCTCGCGCGGGATGGTCTATGACAGAGGAATCGTTAATCACTACCGGCATTGCGGATGACTACCGGTAAACCGGTAGTCAAAATAGCCAACTCCATGGATTTCCCCGGCATAGGCGCTGTCGTTAAATCTCTCCGCAAGAAGGCGCATAACCCGCTGCCCGAGCCCGCCGAGGCGAATTTGGCGGCTTGAGCTAACTTGAACGTTCATCAGAGAGAGAGTCCGCACATGAAACTGAACACCAAAAGCCGCATGGCCATTGCCGCTATCCTGGACGTCGCCGTGCACGGGACGGAAAAGCCGGTCGCCCTTGCAGGCGTCAGCGAACGCCAGGATATCTCGCTTTCCTACCTCGAACAGCTGTTCCGCATGCTGCGCGAACAGGGCTTCGTCATGAGCTCGCGCGGTCCCGGCGGCGGCTATCGCTTGAACAAGCGCCTTTCCGCCATTTCCGTCGCGGACATCGTCGACGCCGTGGACAAGAAGTCCGACGTCGCCAACGGCTGCCAGATCTCCGAGAACTGCCGCGGCGAGAACTCCTGCCACGCTCACCAGCTGTGGACGCGCGTGGACGAACACCTGCAGGAATACCTGCGGACGGTTACCCTGGAATCCATCCTGGAGGAAGCCCGCAACTACTCGCCGCGCCAGAGCGAGGTCGAGGCGGTTCCGCCTTTCGCCGAAGCGCTGCCTCTGCGTCCGGAAGGGGTGCCGAGCTCCGCGGTGGTCTGACGGCCCTGCCGGTGCACGTCGCCTGAACCTAAGGAAGCGGCGCCCGTCGAATCGTCTCGGCGGTTCATCGGTGGGCGTCAGCCCGCGGGTTGGATCGCCGGTGGCGCCCGGTCACCCTCTCCCCGATCGGCCGGTCGCCACGGGAGGCTCCTGCGAGCAGTTGCGGGAGCCTTCCTTTTGGACCGGCGCAAGCGAACTACCGGGAAACCGGTATTCCGGAAGCGGCGTGCTTCGGGTTCAATGGCGGGCCCTTGCCGAGGTGCGACGAGGCAGGAGAGGAGCGCCCCCGTGGCGGCAAGGATGAGAAGGGACTATAAAATCAACAATCGAACCGCGGCATCCGGCCGGCGGTTGAACCGTGGAATCCAATGAAACTGCAGATCATATTGGCCGACGACCACCAGATGTTCCGCCAGGCGCTGCGCGCGATGCTGGAGAAGGAGCCGGATATCGAAATCGTTGCCGAAGCCTCGGACGGCAACGAACTCCTGAGACTTGCCGCAGAAGTCCCGGTCGACCTGGTCTGCATGGACATCGGCATGCCGAACATGAACGGCATCGAGGCGACGCGGCGCCTGCTTGCGCTGCGTCCCGAGGTCAAGGTGATCGGCCTGTCGGCCTTCCACGACCGCGATTTCGTCCTCGATCTCATGAAGGCGGGGGCCAGCGGCTACGTGACCAAGACCGAAGCGGGCGACGAACTGCTGCGGGCCATCCAGGCCGCGCGCGTCAATCGCAAGTACCTCTGCTCGGACGTCGCCGACATCGTCACCGGCGCCCTCATCAACAATCCCGAGGAGAAGCCGGACAACGTGCGGCTGGGCTCGCGGGAGCGCCAGGTGCTCCAGTTGGTCGCGGAGGGCATGACCTCGGTGCAGATCGCCGCCAGCCTCCACGTGAGCCCGTCCACGGTGGAAGTCCACCGTCGCAACATCATGCGCAAGCTCGACTTGCACAACGTCGCGGAACTCACCAAGTACGCGATCCGCAACGGCCTGACGACCAGCTAGCCGATCAGCCGACCCGGGCCGATCGTTCCGTTCAGGTCACGGCGTATCCGAGTCCCCGATCGGATACATGCGCTGCCAGAAGCCCTCGTCGGCCGCCCGCATGCTTTGTTCCTGCGGATTCGGTTCCTCGCGGATCGGTCCCTGTGCACCGGGCGCCGCATTGTCGTAAGTCACGATCTCCCATAGCAGCGGCGTGCGCCGGACGTGGACGTTCTGCGCCAGAAGCGGATCGGAACTCTTGGGCATCGACGCCGCCTCCTGGAAATATCCCGTCTGCGCCGTCTGTATGAAATCGTTGGCCTGGGCTAGGCCCAGCGGGGCAGCGGTAGCGACGGCCGCTGCAAGAATGCGAAGGCTGGAGTGTTTCACGGTCTTTCTCCTTGGGTTGCGGCCCGCCGACAGTCGCCGGGAGGGACCAGAGAAGGAACGCGGAGCAGCCCTGCGGCCGGCGCAGGCACAAGGCCCCGCGGCGATGAGCGGATCGATCGATCCGGTTCGTAGTCGACACGGGTCGCTGCGAATGGTTCTCAGCGAGTGGCGACGGCCGGCAGAGTCCCGTCGAGCTGCGCAGTCGCGTTCGCGCGCGCGGCGATCCCCGTCGCGAGCGCCTCGGCGACGGCGGCCACGAAGCCCCGGTCGGCCGAGGGCGAATTGCGATACCAGTGCGCGAGATACTCGCCCAGGGTCGCCTCATCGTCGCGAGGGTCGAGATTCAGGAAGCGCAGCGCACCCCACCCTGCCGGATGTGCCTCGAACAGCGGCAGCAGCCGACGCGCCACCAGGTCGTCCTGCTTCCGGCGATAGGGGTCGGATCGCAGGCCCGGCTCGTTGTCGGCAAGCCAGGCGGCAAAGCCATAGCCGCCGGGCAGGCGCCGATGCGGCTCATTGACGAGCGCGTCGAAGAAGCGGCGCAGTTCCGGCGCCCGGGGCGCGAAGGGCTGTCCCGGCCTCTCCCAGGCGGCGGCCAGGCGATCCAGCACGAACAGCGAAGCCGTTTCGCACACCGATTCCTCGAACCACTGGTTGCGGCGCTGCCTTTCCTCGCCCGCGCCGTGGTCGTAGTTCGACACGATATGGGTCAGTTCATGGGCAAATTCGTAGACCGTCAGGGGCAGGCTCGAGCCGGTGGCATGCAGGTGGACCTGGTACTCGCCGCGCGGACCCCGCTGGTACAAGGTGACCGGCGGTCCGCTGGTGTGCGAGACGACGATCGGCGCCGCCGGCGCGCCGGCGACGTGCGGCAGCAGGACGCCGGCTACGGCGTAGAGGGCCAGCCTCAGTTCCTGCGCCGGAACGCCCCAGCCTTGCCCGTCCACGCGAATGTCGGGGGCCTGCGACGGCGAGTCCTGGGCGAATGCGGGGACGGCTCCGGAGAGCGCCAGGGCCAAGGCGGCCACGATCCATGCAGCGATGCGCGTCAAACGGTACCCCTGTCGCGAATGGAAGACGCCGGCAGCCTAGCAGGCGGGCGCAGGCGTCGAAGCTGTCGGGCCGAGGAGACAGGCGGCGCCGCCGCGGCTCATACGAAGCGCGTCGGACGGCGGCGCAGCCGCGAGAAGTCCCTGTCGTTGAGCACGCTTTCGAGGTGCTCGAGGCTGCGGTCGATCGCTTCCATCCAGGGGTTGCCCTCGCCCGTGTGCAGCTCCAGCATCCGGTAGATGCCGCCGAATTCCTTGTCGAGCCGCTCGCGCACGAAGCCGCTGACGAAGGCCGGCGTCTTCGCGAGCAGGGTTTCGCGGTCCGGATAGGGGCTCTCGGGCTTTCCCGCCAGGCCGAAGGCCGCGAACTCGTCGAACAGGAAATCGCGGCACTTCTCCAGATAGCAGCGATCGGCGCATTGGCTCAGCAGGTCGGCCGTGGCGATGGCGCTGCCCAGCACCCGCTCCTCGCGCGTCCAGTCCTGCGGCATGTAGAACGTCAGCTTGGTCGGCATGATGAGGCGCGCGAGTCCGGCTTCGGGCGCGAGGCCGGTCGTCGCCAGATAGCCTTGCATGAACTCGACGCCCCGCTCCTCGTGGATCGGGATGAGGACCGGGCCCCAAAGATGCGCTTCGTCCTCGCGCCGAAGCAGTCCGATGTCGTGGTAAAGCGCCAGGAGCACGGTCAGGAGCGCGCGGCTGCCGCTGATCGGCGCCCCGGCTGCGCCGTCCGGGTCCTTGGCGAGGCCGTCGAGCAGGCGGGCCGCGGTCAGGCCCGTTTCCAGCGCATGCCGCAAGTCATGGTAGAGCGTGTCGCAGGGCAGCAGGCCCGGATACTCGCCACGATAGGCGCGAACCAGGTCGGCTGTCGCCTGCTCCAGCAAGGCGGCGTCGTAGCCGCCGCCGTAGCTGCGGTCCAGGTTCGCTTTGATCGCCTGGCGTACGGCCGTCGTATCTTCGAGGTCGACCTCGCCGGTCGGATCCGTCGCGGCCGGCCGCCGCGGTCCGCCTTCTCCTGCATTCATGAATAAAGGATACCACCCTGCCCTATTGCTGCCCGGTCAGGGTCGGCAGCAGGACCCGGTAGACCTGGATGAAGGCCGGCCCCAGCAGCACCGTGAGCAGCGTCGGGAAGATGAAGAAGACCAGCGGGAATAGCAGCTTGAGGGGAATCTTCGCCGCGGCCTCCTCGGCGCGGAAGCGGCGCCGGGTGCGCAACTCGTCCGAGAACACGCGCAACGAGTCGCCGACGCTGGTGCCGAAACGATCGGCCTGCACCAGCATGGTCGCGAAGGTCGCCACCTCCTCGACGCCGGTGCGCAGCGCGAGATTCTGCAGGGCCTTTTCACGTGTGCTGCCGGCCCGCATCTCGAGATTCACCAACTGCAGTTCCTCTGCCAACGCCCGGCTCTTGAGCCGCATCTCGTCGGCGACGCGCGTCAGCCCGGCATCGAGGCCCAGCCCCGCCTCGACGCACACCAGCAGGAGATCTGCGGCGTCGGGAAAGTTCTCGAAAACACTGCGCTGGCGCTGGGCCACTTTCCGGGCCAGCACCAGGTTCGGCGCGTAGTAGCCGGCGACGGCGACCACCAGCATCAGCAGCGTCAACTGCTGCAGGGCCAGGTTCGGCGCGATCGGCCTGAGGACGACGAACAGCAGCAGCGGCGGCACCGACGCCAGCAGCGTCTTGGCCGCGAAATAGAGCGCCCGGGCGCCTTCGCCCCGGTAGCCGGCGTTCATGAAGCGCAGCCGCAGCGGCGACCGCTCCCACCCGTCCTGCGGGATCGACAGCCGGGCGAAGGGCCCCGACAGCCTGATCGCGGTCGTCATCCAGACGTCCTTGGCAGCGCCGTCGGCGAAGCCGCCGCTGCCGCCCAGGGCTTGCAGGCGGCGGCGGGTGCGGCCGGCGGCAAGCTGGCGCAGGACGATCAGCGCCGACATGGCGGCCGACGCGAAGACGACGGCGAACAGGATGAACTGGCTGGCGGTCATGTCCTTCTCCTCGGGCGACGGCTAGACGCGGATGCGGATGATCTGCCGCATCCACAGGATGCCCAGCGCTTCGCAGACCAGCGCAGCGCCCACCATCCGGCTGCCGAGCGGATCGGTCCACAGCACTTGCATGAAGCCCGGGTTGATGACGTTGATCGCGGCCGCGACGCCGAACGGCAGCAGACCCAGGATCCAGGCGGACAAGCGGCCTTCCGCCGCCAGCACGCGCACCTTCTCGAGCAGCTTGAAGCGCTCGCGTATCAGCATCGCCAGGTTGCCGAGCACTTCGGTGAGGTTGCCGCCGCTGTCGCGCTGGATCATCACCGCGACGACGAAGTAGCGCATGTCGGTGCTCGGCACGCGGGCGGCGAGGTTCAGCAGGGCCTGCTGCAGCGAAACGCCGAAATTGACTTCCTCATGCGTGATGCGGAACTCCCCGCCGATCGGTTCGGGCATCTCCTCGCCGACCATCTGCAGCCCGGCCGAGAAGGCGTGGCCGGCGCGCAGCGCCCGGCAGACCAGGTCCAGCGCGTCGGGCAGTTGGCGCTCGATGCGCCGCATGCGGCGAGCGCGGCAGCGGCCGACGTACAACGCGGGCAGCGTCGCGGCGCCGGCACCGAGCGCCGCCGCAACGGCGAACGGCAGCGGCGAGGCGGCCGCCAGCGCCAGCGCGACCAGGCCGAGACCGGCGGAGAGGGCCAGCAGCCGCGTCACGGTCAGCGCCAGCCCGGATTGTTCGATCAGCCGATCGAGGCCGCGCACGCGGGGCACGGCGAGGAGCAGCCGCTCGAGGCGGGGTGCTTCGTTCAACATCCGCTGCTTGAGGATCGAGGCCTCCTCGCCCGGGGACGCCCCGGCGGCCAGGGCATGAAGACGGCGCTCCAGCTTCTTCGCCTCCGGGCTGCGGGTGGCGTTCCACAGCAGGTAGAGCCCCTCGATCAGCAGCACCACGGCGATGAAGGCGAGCACGAGGAAGACGGCGAAGAAGTTGGCGAAGAGAGTGCCGAGGAAGGCCATGGTCGCACCTCACATGTAGCGCTGGGTCGGATCGAACATGGCGTCCGGCAAGGTCACGCCGAAGGCATGCAGGCGGTCCATGAACTTCGGGCGGACGCCGCTCGCCGCGAAGTACCCGGCCACCTTGCCGTCGGCGTCTATGCCCGACTGCCGGAAGGCGAAGATTTCCTGCAGCGTGATGGTGTCGCTTTCCATGCCGGTGATCTCCTGGATGCTGAGCACCTTGCGGCGCCCGTCGGCGAGCCGCGAGACCTGCACGATCGCGGTGATGGCGGAGGCGATCTGCTGGCGGATCGCCTTGGGCGTCAGGCTGAAACCCGCCATGCCGACCATGTTCTCGATGCGCGCCAGGGCGTCGCGCGGCGAGTTGGCATGGATGGTGGTCAGGGACCCTTCGTGGCCGGTATTCATCGCCTGCAGCATGTCGACCGCCTCGGCTCCGCGCACTTCGCCGACGATGATGCGGTCCGGCCGCATGCGCAATGCATTGACGAGCAGCGCCCGCTGCGTCACCTCGCCGCGGCCCTCGATGTTGGGCGGCCGGGTCTCCAGCCGCACCACGTGCGGCTGCTGCAGCTGCAGCTCGGCGGCATCCTCGATGGTGACGACCCGCTCGGACGCCGGAATGTAGCCGGACAGGATGTTGAGCAGCGTCGTCTTGCCGCTGCCGGTGCCGCCCGAAACGAGGATGTTCACCTTGGCGCGGATCAGCCCTTCCAGCAGTTGCGACATGTAGGGCGTCAGGCTCTTGTGCCGGCTCACCAGGTCCTCCATGCCGAGCGGCATGGCGGAAAAGCGGCGGATCGACAGGATCGGGCCGTCGAGCGCGAGCGGCGGAATCACGGCGTTGACACGGGAACCGTCCTGCAGGCGGGCGTCCACCATCGGGCTCGACTCATCGATGCGCCGGCCCACGCGCGACACGATCTTGTCGATGATGCGCATCAGGTGCTTGTCGTCGGAGAACTTCACGTCCACCGCCTCCAGCCGCCCGCTCCGCTCGACGAACACCTGCCGGTGGCCGTTGACCAGGATGTCGGAGATGCTCGCGTCCGCCAGCAGCAGCTCGAGGGGCCCGAGGCCCAGCATTTCGTACTGCACGTCGCGCACCAGCGTGCGGCGTTCCGCCTCGTTCATCACGACCGCCTCCTCGGCGATCAGGCGCTCGACCAGGGCGGCGACCTCCTGCTTGAGGCGCTCGGTCGGCAGCGCATCGAGCGCGGCGAGGTCGACGCGGTCGAGCATCTTCTGGTGGATGCGCATCTTGATCTCGCCGGCTGCGATCCCGGCCCGCGCCGCAGGCGGCATCAGCGGCTCGTCGGGCGCCTCCACCGGCACGGCCTGCAGCTTTTCTCTCAATGACATGGCGACTCCTCGGCTAGGCGCGCTTGAGCAGGCGATTGAGCCAGCCGCCGGCCGGCTCGGCGTGCGGCACCAGGGACTGCGCGAACTCGTCGATGGCGCGCGCCACCGGGTTCGAGCGTGCCCGGGCGATCGGGGTGCCGGAGTTCACCGCGGCCGCCACTGCGGCGTAGCTGTTGGGAATGGTGCGGATGTCCGCGATGCCGAGCGATTCCTCGACGTCTGCCAGCGTCAGGTCGCCGCCCTTGTCGTAGCGGTTGACCAGCAGCCCGATCTTCTCGGGCGGATAGCCGAGCGAACGGAATACCGCGAGCAGCCGGTTGGCGTCGCGCAGGAAGGGCAGCGTCATCTGCAGTACCGGGAAGATGCGGTTCGCGCGATCGAGCACGCGCAGCGACACCGCGTCGAGGATGCGCCCGACGTCCACGATGACGAAGCCGTAGTTGGCGACGGCCAGGTTGAGCAGCGCGTCGACGTGCTCGGGCTTGACCTCCATCGCCTGTCCCGGATCCTCCGGCGCCGCGAGGATGCCGAAGTTCGGCGACACGCGGACCAGGCTGCCGGACAGCAGCGAGGCATCGAGCCGCTGCGCGTTGCGCGCCACGTCGGCGAGGTTGTGCGCCGGCTTGCGGTCGTGCATGAACAGGACGGCATCGCCGAACTGGAGATTGAAGTCGATCAGCAGGACGTTCTCCCCCGCCGCCGCCAGCTGGTAGCCGAGGTTGGTCGCCAGGAAGGTGGCGCCGCTGCCGCCCTTGCAGGCGATGAAGCCCAGCACGCGGCCGGCGGGACCCGGCTGGGCGCCGGCGCCGAGTTTGGCCGCCATGCGCGCCACGGCGGCACGCAGGCCGTCCCGGGTGACCGGCGCCGGCAGCACTTCCTTTACCCCGGCGCGCATGGCGTTGATGAGGAACTCCGGCGTGTGGTTCGAGCAGAGCATCACCAGCATGGTCTGCGGGAAATGCAGGCTCACGTATTCGAGCGCGCCCAGTTCCTCGACCTCGCGGCACATGCCTTCGACGATCAGCAGGTCGGGCCGCTGTTGCTCCGCGATGCCGCGCAGCTTGCTCATGCCGCCCTCGACCAGCACGATGGGCTGGCCGGCGGCGTCTTCGCGCAGGTAGCCGCCGACGGTCTCGAGGCTCTTCGCGCTGGGGGAAATCACGGCGATCTTCATGATGTCTCCGGGAGTCTGGGGATGGGCATCGGTGGATCCGACCTACATGCACACCGGGTTGGCGTCGCCGGCCGGACTCGCGGCCTGCATGCTTTCGCGCGGCAGGTAGGTGGCGAAGGCCGGCACGGGCGGCATCAGGAAGCCCATGAACGGCGAGATCGGCTGGATGCGGAAGTTGTTCGGGTCGGACGGGTTCGCGGGATTGTTGTAGATGCTGACCTGCACGCCCTTGCAGTTGCTCGGGTCGCAGCCCGGGTCGGCGACGCCTTCGGGGTTCTCCCAGGAGATCACCACGTTCGCGCCGGTCAGCTGCGGCAGGAAGGTCTGCATCCTCGCGAGGACCAGGCCGGCATCCGCCTTGTCGCACACCACGGCCACCCGCGCGCCCCAGCGCGTTGCTTCCGCCGCCGCGTTCCAGGTGAACAGCATGCGGCCGAAATCCATGATGCCCAGCAGCAGCGTCAGGAACAGCACGGCGACGACGGCGAACTCGACCGTTGCGCTGCCGCGCTCCCCGAGGCGGGAGTGCCCGTTCATAGCACCTGCCTCATGGTGACGCTTATCGCCCCGAATGGAATGTTCGGCACGACGCCCGGCATGGCCGAGGCGAAGGTAAATGGGTTGTTCTGGCCGCCGATGGTGAGCGTTACCAGGTCCTGCACCGGCGCCGAGCCTTGTGCGTGATTGGTGGCCGGGCAGCTGACCGCGTCGCAGACCGACACCATGGCGGTCGTCAACCCCGCGACGAGCGGACTGCCGGTGCACGAAGGCGTGCCGTAGACGGCCAGGCAGGTCGCCTCGGCAATGGCCGCGGCATCGCCGGGCGCCTTGGTGGACAGGTAGCGCGCGGCGTCGCGCGCCGCCTTGGCGAGCGTGTCGTACTGGTAGATGGCGCGGCCGAACTCCGTGATGCCGAAGGTGATCGCGACCAGGAACCCGATCGTCAGCGCGAACTCGACCAGCGCCAATCCGCTTTGCCGGCCTGCACGGGTCATTGCCGCCTCCTTCATCGTCATTGCACCAGCACCGGCACCATCGGCCCCGCCGTCCCGCCGGCGAGTCCCGAGGTGGCGCATGGACTGCCCGGCGTGGTGGACAGTCCGAGGAATTCCATATGCACCGTGCTGGTCGGTGCATCGACGGGATGCAGCAGCATCACGCAGGCCCAGCCGTCGATCGGCACGGTCTGGGAACTGGCCCAGGAGGCGCAATTGACGATGGGCGCGGTGACGATGCGACGGTCCGCGCCGTAGGTCGAGAGCTGGCCGCCGCTGCCGTGCGTCGCGACGTTGTACGCGTTGGAGAGCCCGAGCCCCGTGATGGTGTTGCCGGCATTCACGGTATCCGTGATGTCGCCGTAGGACGAGAAGGCCGTGCGGCGGCTCTGGAAGTCGGCAAAGGCCGTGCTCTGGCTGGGCCAGTTCGTCGGCGTGTAGGAATAGCCGGTGAAGTCGGGCGGCGAACTGTTCAGCGAGGGATTGCCGGCGCCGCTCTTGTAGATGCCGAAGCGCGAGTTCCAGGCGACGGCGACGCTCTGGTCGGCGCCGTTCTGCCCGACCTGCGTCGAGGTCGACAGGCTGCATTGCCCCTGCCCCGCCAGCAGCGCCGAAAGCTCGCTGGCGCCGCCGGAAGGCGGCGAGAAGTCGATCCAGTTGAAGCTGCCGGTGAGGCCGCCGCCCGAACTGAACTTGCCGCCCACCCATTGGCCCGGCGTGAGGCCGAAGCTCGGCGCACTGCCCTGCTCGCAGATGCCCAGCGGAACCGCGCAATTGGTTTGCGACGGCGCCAGCGTGGCGACGGCCCAGGCGCCGACGCTCGCCGGCGCCGGCGAAATGCCCAGGAATTGCTCGATCACCTGCATGAACCACATGGCGATGCCGCCCTGGCTGTGCGCGCACATCGCGTAGCGCGCCGTGGCGGGATTGGCGGCGCTGCCGGAGACGTAGCCGAACGGGAACGCCGTCGAGTTGTCGCTGAGCCGGTCGCTGAACAGGATGTCGCCGTCGACCAGGCCGGCAGGGGCCGCCTGGAACCCGACCGCATTGCGATTGCCCGCCGTCAGTCCCGCGTTCACCGCCCGGGCGACCGCCAGCGGATCCGACGGCGCGACGCCGGGACGCAACTCCTCGGCCGCCGCCAGCGCGCATGCGTCCACGGCGCTCTGCAGTTCGGTCTTGGTGACGAACAGGCGCCCGAGGTCGACCGCGAGGCCGACGAAGCCGATGACGATCGCGGCCGTCAGCGCGACCATGATCGTTACCGAGCCGCGCTGCCTTGCCGGACGGGTTCGTGCCGTCGCCATGCCGCTCCCCGGCGTCCTATTGGGCGGCAGGAGCGCCCGGCGTGGCGCCGCCGATGACGCCGCCGATGTTGATGACGTTGGTCACCGGCGGCGGGTTCCTGAACGAATTGTGGTAGCGCACGATCGACTCCTGCGAGGCCACGCCGTCGAGTCCGAACACCGGGTCGGTGTTGCGGCCTGCATCGGGATTGACGGTCTGCGCCAGCCGCGCGGCGCGCACGGCTTCGCCGAAGTGCTCGTCGAGCACCGGTGTCGGCGACACGCAGCCTGCCAGGCCGAGGGCCAGCACCAGGCCGGCGATGCTTCGTGCATTTCGCTTCATGTCGGGTCTCCGAATGGGATAAGGGCGAGGCTATTGGCCGCGACTGGCCAGCGTCTTGGCGCTGCGCAGTCGCGCCTCCGCCGGTACGGCTGCGCTGGCGTCGCGCGGCGGCGGCAGTTGCTGGGGCACGTCATGCTTCACCGGCTGCGGCTCCGCCACGGGCTTGCCTTCGTCCGCCGACGCGGCGTCCGGTGCGGACGGCTGCGTCGGCGCGGCCTTGTCCGCCCGGGACACCGGGGCGCCGGACTGGGGCCCCGGCCCATTGGGCTTGGGCGCCGGCGCGCCGTCGCTGCCTTCCATCTTGCCGCCGAGCAGGAATTCGGCGCGGCTGGGCTCCTTGAAGTTGTCCGTGGGCAGCGCGTAGGTCGCAGGCAGGGGCTTCACCAGGCGCGGCGTGATGATGAACAGCAGTTCGGTCATGTCGCGCTGGAATTCGCTGCTGCGGAACAACGCGCCGAGCAGCGGAATCTCGCCGAGGCCGGGAAAGCGCTTGATCGACTCGGTGGCGTTGTTCTTGATGAGTCCCGCGATGGCGAAGCTCTGGCCGTCGCGCAGCTGCACCGAGGTATCGGCGCGCCGCGTCGTCATCGACGGCAGCACCGCCGTGATGCCCCCGATGGTGGTGAACGGCGAACCCGTCTGGGACAACTCGGACACTTCCGAGGTCACCTTGAGGTTGATGCGGCCGCCCTCGAGCACCGTCGGCACGAACTTCAGGCCGACGCCGAACTCCTTCTCCTCGAGCGTGATGGTGTTGTTGCCGAAGCCGCCGTTGCTGGCCTGCGCCACCGGGATGAAGATCTTGCCGCCGGAAAGAAAGCTCGCCTGCTGGCCGCTGATGGCCATCAGGTTCGGTTCGGCTAGCACGCGCACGACGCCGTCGTCCTTCTCGCCGTTGATCTGCCACAGCCCCTTGCCGCTCTTGAAGGCCTGCAACAGGCCGGTGCCGTCCGTGAGGAAGTTAGCCGTCAGCGAATACTGCCAGCCGCTGCCGCCGCTGGTCGCCTCGGCCCGGGCGCCGAGCTTGTCGAGCAGGGTCTTCGAGACCTCCGCCACCTTGACCTCGAGCATGACCTGGCTGGCCGCCGTGGCGCGCAGCAGGTTGACCACGCGCTTCTCGGGCGCGTAGGCCGCGGCCAGCGTCATGGCGCGCTGGACCTTCACGGCATCGGCCACCTCTCCGCTCAGGATCAGCGAATCGTCGGCCGACGTTACGCGGATGCCGCGCTCGTCCGGCATGACCTGGGCGAACTTGGACTGCAGCGCGCCGGCGTCCATGGTCACCACGATGTCCCTCAGCGTGCAGCGGCCGTCGCGATCCTGGGTGATGAGATTCATGGCGCCGACGCGCTTGCCGAGCACATAGAGCTGGCTCGGGCTCAGCAGCATGACGTCGGCGTCGCCCACGCCGGTCTTGGTGTCGGCCCCCGGCAGCGGCGCTCGCGCGGCTTCCTTGGCCGCGGCGTCGGCAGGGATGCCCGTGTGTGCCGGCCCGCCGTCGCCACGGACCAGGCGCACCACGGGCGCCGGCAACGTGACCAGCCGGTACTTGCCGAGCGTGACGTTCAGCGGCGCTCCCTCGACCGCGCTGCTGCAAGGCGCCAGCGGCCCCCCGGCGACGGCGCGGGCAGCGCCGCGGCCCGCCTTGGCGGCTGACGCCGGACCGGCCGTGCCCAGCAACATGCCGCAAAGAAGCAGGGCCGCCGCAGTGGCGAGCCGCCGGAGACGCAGGCCGCTTCGATCGTTATGGTTCATCTTGAGCCCTTCCTGAAGGTCGTGGGATCGTCGAGGGTCAGAAGCACTGCAGGCTGCGGCTGCCGCCCGCGACCACTTCGACGCAGTCGCGGCGCGGCGCCATCGCCACCGCACGTCGCGGTGCGGGCCGGGCGACCGATTTGGGCGGCTCGGCCGCGCGGCGGTCGTCGCCCACCAGCAGCTGCCGCTTGGTGATGCCCGCGGTGTCCACGTTGCGGTTGTCGATCTGGTTGCGCAGCACCAGGGACAACTGGCCGACGGTGCGGGCGAGGTCCAGTTTCTCGGCCTGGGCGGGCGTCACTTCCAGCGTCACGGCGCTGACCACCTTCGGCCGGGTTTCGTCCCGGTTGGCCTCCTGGGCGACGGCGAGCACGAGGATGTGCTCGAGGACGATCTTCGATATCTGGCGGTTTTCGGTGCCCGCGCCGTCCTGCTGCGTGCTGACCACCACGTCGACGTAGTTGCCGGGCAAGGCGAAGCCGGCGACGCCGACGACGTCGTTCACGCGCACGGTCATGGCGCGGTGGCCTTCCTTGATGACGGCCGACAAGCCGCCCTTGGTGCCCACCGGCGCCAGCTTGGATTCGAGCAGCGCCTCGCCGCGCAGCACGCTGGTCTTGACCACCCGGTCGGCCAGGTCCTCGACGGCGGCAAAGCTGCCTTCGGGCACCTGCCCGACCGGCCAGGCCACGAGCTTTATCATTTGCGCATTGAGGCGGCTGCCCAACTCGATATCGGTGGCCGCGACGGCGACCTGGCGTGTGGCGGCATCGCCCTTCTGTTGTACCCAGGCGGCCGCCATCATGGCGGCACCGAGGCCGACCAGCAGCGACAGCACCAGCATCACGATGGCCCGGATGTTCCTCATGTTCCTGTCTCCTGTTGTGATCGCATGGACGCGCCAGCCGGTGCGAAGTAGTTGTTCCAGGCCCAGTCGAGCGACGCCGCGTCCATGCGCGGCGCATGGCCGTTGAACGCGGCGTGATCGCGCAGTTGCCCGAGCAGGTCGCGCGGATGGCAGGCGAGCAGCGGCCGCCGGGCGGCGTCGTAGCGGCGCCGCAGGTGATCCAGGCCGGCCTCCTCGAAGGGCACCTGCATGTCGCGGCAGACCTGCTCGACGATGGCGCGGTAGTCGCCGAGACCGAGCGGGCCGACGTAGATCTTGTAGCCGAGCCGCCGCAGGAAGGCTTCGTCGGCGAGGTCCTCGGGACGCAGGTTGCTGGAGAAGACGACGATGACGTCGAAGGGCACCTCGAACTTCTGCCCGGTATGCAGCGCGAGGAAATCGCTGCGCCGCTCGAGCGGCACGATCCAGCGGTTCATCAGCGCCTGCGGCGACACCAGCTGGCGTCCCAGGTCGTCGATGATGAAGAGCCCGTTGTTGGCCTTGAGCTGCTGGGGCGCGTGGTAGAAGCGCGTCTGGCGATCGAATTCGAGATCCACCATGTCGAGGGTCAGCTCGGCGCCGCTCATCACCACCGGGCGGCGGCACAGCACCCAGCGGGCGTCGACGTTGGCGTCGCTGCGCTCGAGGATGCTGCCGGCCGGAACCGGCAGCGCCAGGTGCACCATCGGGTCGTACAGCCGGATGATCTCGCCGTCGACCGCCACCGCATGGGGCACCGCCACTGCGCCCGTCAGCAGCCCGGCGAGCCGCTCGGCCAGGTAGGTCTTGCCGCTCCCCGACGGGCCATACACGAAGATCGGCCGGTTGGAGTTCATGGCGGCGCCGAACTGCTCGAGCAGCGCCGGCTGCACCACGATGCCGTCGAAGGCGCGGCGCAGCCGTTCGCGCGACACGCCCATGCGGGCGACCGACTGGCGCGACACCTGGGCGACATAGGCCTTAAGGCTGACCGGCGCGGGACCGACGTACTGGCTGCGCCGCAGGAAGTCGGCCGCGCGCTCCCGGCCCAGGTCGGTCAGGCTGTAGCTGGTGCGGCCGTCGGTGTCGCCGCGGCGCGTCACCTCGCACAGCCTCTCGGTGCGCATGGTGCCGAGCAGCGGCGCCAGCACGCCGGGCGGCAGCGCGATGGCGCGCACCAGTTCGGCCAGGCGGAGTTCGCCGTGCAGGAACAGGATCTTGACCAGCAGTTCCAGCAGCAGCGAATGGCCGACCCCGGTGTCCTCCACGCCGCGCGGGGCCGCCGGGAGGGCAGGCGAAAGTCCTTCGGCGAATCGCAAGGCGGAATTGGAATTCATCGCGTGGCTCCGGCCATCACTGCCAGCGGATCACGCCAAGCTGCAGCAAGGCGATGAATCCGATCGTGCCGACGGCGATGGCGACGCCGTAGGGGAGCGAGCCCGCCGAAGCGTGGCGATCGAGCGTCGGCGCACAGCCGGCGGCGGTCGCGGCGCCGAGCGAGCGCAGGTTCGCCAGCGTCTGGCCCAGGCCGCCGTGCAGGCCGAGGTAGGCGAGCGACAGCGCGCCGCCCGCGACGAAAGTGCCGAGCACGGCGCCGAGCGCTTCCGGGTAGCCGAGGAACGCGCCCGCCATCGCCATCAGCTTGACGTCGCCGGCCCCCATGGCCCGCAGCAGGTAGAACGGCAGCAGCAGCACCAGGCCGCAGCCGAGGCCGGCGAGCGACGACAGCAGCGCGTCGGGGACGCTCATGTGGAATGGCGGGACCAGCCCCGCGTAGGCCAGCGCCGCCAGCGAACCGCCATAGACGAGGACGTTCGGAATGCGGCCGCTGGAGACGTCGAACCATGCGGCGGCGATCAGCAGGCCGATCAGCATGCCGCTGCGGGGATCGGCGAGCAGCATCGCCAACAGTTCGAGGGCCGCGCGCAATTCGGGGCTCATCCCTCCTCCCTCAGTTGCAGCCTGCGCCGCCGAGCGCCGTGCTGACCGCCTGGCAGACGGCCTGGTAGGTGGCGTTGAGATTGACGCCCACCGTGCCGATGGCAAGGATGCAGACCACGGCGATCAGGGCCGCCAGCAATCCGTACTCGATCATGGTGACGCCCGAGTCGTCGGCGAGGAAGTGCGTGTTGGTGCGGAGCAAGGCGTTCATATCGGCATCTCCGTGAAAGGCCGGGCCGGCGCCCGCCGGCCCGCGGGCGATCAGCTGCAGGCGGTTCCGCCGGTGGTCAGTGCGCCCTTCAGCGCGGTGCACACCGCCGTGTAGACCGAATGGAGGTTGGTGCCGAGCGTGGTGATCGCCGCGATCGAGACGATGGCGATCAAGGCCGCCAGCAGTCCGTACTCGATCATGGTGACGCCCTCCTCGGCCGCGCCGAAACGTTTGATGCCGCGTAACAACTGGTTCATCTGTCCTCTCCTTGCATGCAATGCGGTTCGAAAAAGCCCGCCGTCGCGGGTCCCGGCCGTCCCCTGACGGCCTGGCGGAAGCCGGCGCCGCAGCGACGACGACCGCCTGCAGCGAACTCTAGGGACCGGCGCCGTGCGGCGCATCGGAGCAGGCTCCCGATCGGGGGGTGACAAAAGTCCCGGCGAGGCCGTGCTCGAGCGCGTACATCACCAGCTCGAGCCGGTTCCTCACCTCGAGCTTGCGGTAGATGACAGTGAGGTGGTTGCGCAGCGTGTGTCCGCTCATGTGCAGTTCCGCCGCGACGACGTCGCCCTTGGCGCCCCGCCGGGCCACGATGGCCGCCACGATCTCCCGCTCCTTCGGTGTCAGCGGCTCGGCGAGGCGGCCCCCGCCGGATCCGCGGCGCGGCGCGGTCACCGCACCCAGGACACGCGCCATGAGGTCGCGCTCGAGCCACAGCTCGCCGGCATGGACGCTTTCGATGGCGCGGAGCAGCGCCTCCGAGCCCTCTGCCTTGCCGACGATGCCGCGCGCACCCAGCGCCACGGCGCGCTCGAGCAGCGCCAGGTCGCGCGTGCCCGTGAGCACCAATGCCTGAGCCCGGCTGCGCGCCTGCAGCTCGGGCAGGAATTCCAGGCTGCTGCGTCCGTCGAGGTCGAGGTCCAGCAGCACCACGTCGGCTTCCGCCTCCGCGATGGCGGCCAGCGCCTCGGCGCGGCTGCGCGCCTTGCCCGCCACGCGCAGGCGCGGATACTCACCGCCAATGAGGCGCTCGAGTCCCCACAGTACGCAAGGATGGTCGTCGACGAGAAAGACGCCGATCGGGCGGCGCGCGGACGCTGCTGCCATGCCTGCCTCAGCGGAGCGGAACATGGATGGCCACCTCCGCGCCGCCGCCGGGGCGGCGCGCGACCGCCAGCGAGCCGCCGAGCTGCCGGGCGCGCAGCGTCAGCGACACCGGCAGGAACGGATGCCAGGGCCCGCTGTCGCGATCGCAGATGCGCAGCACCAGTTGCTCTCCCTCGCATGCGGCGAAGACCGATGCATGCGACGAATCGGTATGGCGCGCCACGTTGCTGAGGGCCTCGCCGACCATGTGCTCGACGTCGGCGGCAAGACCGTCGTCGAGCGCAAGATCGGCCGGTGCGCCTACCTCGACGGCGAGGCTGTAGAGGGAGCGGAAGCGCGCCGCCTGGCGTTGCAGCCGGTCCATCAGCGTCGGCGCCGTCAACTGTCCGCGCAGGGTCCCGACGTAGCCGCGCAGTTCGGCCACGACGCCGTCCGTCATCAGGCAGAGTTCCTCGATGTCCCCTGCCAATGCGCCCGCCGCGGCCTTGCGGCGCACCGCTTCGAGGCCGAGCCGCAGCCCCAGGTAAGGCTGGATGGCGGCATCGTGCAGGTCGAGGCAGAGCCGGTTCCGCTCCTGCTGCTGCAGGGCCTCCATGAGCGCAAGGAAGCCGCGGCGACGGGCGGACTCGATGCGCAGCCAGAGCACCGCGGCGCCGGCGGCCCACAGCAGCGCGGCTGCCCGCAGCAGCGGTTGCCAGGCTTCCGCGCCCGAAAGACCGAACCACGCCAGGAGCAGCCAGCCGGACAGCATCGCGGCGGCGGCGGCCGTGCGGCCAGGTTCGGTCCAGTCGCCGGGCAACGGCTTGGGCGCGTCGGGAAAGGCCGCATCGGGCGCGAGGCCGGCGGGCGGCTGCGCCATTCGGCCGGGCCTCGCCCCGACCAGATCGGGAGAGGCCGCGCGGGCCGTTCGAAGTTCGGTCATATCCATGTCGGGACTACTCGCCGTGAAGGCTCGGCGGGCACGCAAGCCCGCCGCATGAGCCGTTGGCGCTAGCCTAGCGGCGTGCGGATGACGACGATGGAAGACGCAGCGTGCCCGGCTAGTCCGTTCGGCGCACCGAAGGACGCCGGGCAAGGAACGACGAAAGGGCGTCTCTCCTCCGGCCGCCCGGGCCCGAGGAGAGACGCCCTGCGGGAGCGGACGCTAGAAGGTGAGGCGCGCGTTGAGGTTGATGATGTTCGCGCTGTAGTCGAGCCCGGAGATGTTCGACGTGCGCCGTTCGTGCTGGGCCGAAAGCAGCAGCGTCAGCGAGCGCAGCGGCTGGTAGGTCGCGGACACCATGCCGGTGGTCAGGTGGTCCACCCGGCCCGCGAACAGGTTGCCCCCGCCCACGGCGATGCCCGGATCGCCGAGATAGTCGCGCTGGTTGGCCGACAGCGACGCCGAGAAGCGCAGCTTGTCGCTGAAGGCGTAACTCGGCGTGACGGACACGCCCTTCACCAGCACGAACGTCGTCTGCAGGTCCTCGGTGGGACTGATGTCGCGCTGCGCGACGACGTTGAGCGAGGTCTTCGCGGTGGCCAGCCAGTCGTACGAGAGGCGGAAGGTGCCGCCGCTGTAGTCGCGGCTGGAGACCTGGTCGTATTCGCGCCGCAGGTAATCGATGCGGCCGGACAGGTGCGACTTGCCCGTGACGGCCCAGTTCGTCAGCGCGCCGACGCTGCGCTGCACGTAGTTGTTGCTGAACGGGGAACCGTTGAGCGTCAGCGAATTCGGATAGCGGCCGTCGTCCTGGCGGACGTCGACGCCGACGCTGTTGCCGGCCGGCGAGAGGTAATTGACGCCCAGTTGCAGGCTGGAGAGGTCGATGTCCTGGGATTGGCGCACCGACAGCTCGTTGCGCTGGTGCATTTCCGAGCCGATCGCCTGCAGCTGCCAGCGCGGCGTCAGCAGGTAGTTGGCGCTGCCGGAAAGAATCTGGGTGCGCAACGGATCGGGCGCGGTGCTGCCGGTGAAGTTGAGGAAGGAGGCAAGCGTCTTCGATTCCGTGTAGCCGAGGTTGCCGCTCCACTGGTCGCCGCCCTGCCACAGCCAGTTGAGCCGGCCGTTGTGCTCGGTGTGGTCCAGCGAGCTGTAGCGGTTGTAGCGCACCTGGCTCCAGTCGGCGCCGACCTGGAAGCGCTGGCGGCTGACCGGGGTGTCGAGGTTGAAGCCGACCGTGGTGGCGTGGTAGGTGTCGCCCTTGTCGGAGACGCCGGGAGCGCCGTCGGAGAGTCGGAATAGGTTGCTCTCGTGCGTCAGCGATTCGCCGACGAAGACCTGCAGGCGGTCGTCGAAGAACGCCGAGGCGTGCGAAGCGCCGAGCAGCGCGGCGAGGGCCGCGGCGGCGCGCACTTCGCGCGGGCGCGGCATGCGGCGCGCGCGGCGGTGGGAATTCAGGTCCATGATGCTCCCGTCAGAAAAGGGTCGGCGGTATGCCGGTTCGCCGCAGCGTAGCGCGGCGGCAGCGCATTATGCCTGCAATATCCCGTTTCAATTCCACGTCGACATCGTGGAAAAGCCCGCCCCACGGGGCTTTCCGGCCGGGTCGGGAACGTCAGCAAGACAGGATGTGCAGGCTGAACGCCTTGCCGACGGCCTGGGCGCGGTTCTGCACGTTGAGGCGGCGCAGGATCTCCTGCACGTGGTTCTTGACGGTCAGCGGACTGATGCCGAGGATCAGCCCGATCTCGATGTTGCTCTTGCCGAGATACACCCACTTGAGCACCTCGCGTTCGCGCTCCGTCAGCAGCTCGCGCGCGGCGGCGTGGGCCTCGCCGCCGGCAGGCGTCTCGCCGGAAAGGCTCACCTTGGTGCGAATCCAGGCGGCGTGCAGGAAGGGCACGAGGATTTCGACGAGCCTGGCGCGCCTGGGACCGTCGTTCTGGGCGGTGCCGGCGAAGAGGAAGAAGCTGGCCATGCGGCCGTTGGCGTCATGCGTGCCGTGCGCGATGAAGCGCGTGGCGCCGATGCGGGCGAGCTCGCGGGCGAAAGCGCAGTCCGCCGGCAGCTCGGCCACGTCGCGCACCACCGGCTGATACACGCGCTCCTCCCATTCCTTGACGAGCTTCTCGCCGATGCCCGGCTCCTGGCTGTAGAGCCGATCGAGCGGCTCGCCGTCGCCGCCCGCCGTGGCGAACGCCTCGATCATGGCGAGCCGGCCGTCGCCCGCGCGCAGCGTGCAGATGAGGGCCTCGTGGGGCATCAGGTTCTGCAGCAGGCCCTGGGTCCAGCCGAAGAAATGATGCTTCGAGTACACCCTCAGCGACGCCTCCATGTTGAGCACGACGCCTTCGAGCTCCGCCGCATCGAGCGGCCTGCTCTCGTGAGGTGCAGGCGGGCAAGCGACGGCGCAGCCCGGGATCGGGGGGTGCGGCGTTTCCTGCATTCTGGTGTCGTTGTCTTCCATGGGGATCTCCGGCGTTTGGCATCGCCGCATGAATAGCAAGCACGTGTGAAATCGATGTGAAGCGCGGCACCCGGGCTACGGCGCAGCGCGGCGGAACCCCAGCGGCGGATGGGCTAATCCGAACGAGCTAGCGCCGGCGCAGCGCCGATCATCAATCGCGCCGGGGGAGGCAAATACATTCGCCCCATGGGACCGGCGCGTCGCCGATCCGCTCCAGACGATACGATGCTCAGTGCGAACCAATCGTGGCAGGGACTGCCGGTCAGCCCGCCCAATGCGACGGCGATGGTCGAGCGGGTTGCCACACCCGTCGTGGCCATCGTCTCGCTGATCGGCGCCTGCCGCGGCTTCGGCGTGCCGCTCGACGAGGCCTACATCACGCTGGCCCTGGCCGCCTTCTCGCTGACCTTTCCCATGCGCGTGCGGCGGCGCAACGGCGAGCGTCTCGCCCTGGCGGTCGACATTCTCGCCCATTGGCTGGTGGTCGTGCTGCTGCTGCTGACGCTCGGATGGCTGACGCACACGCTCGGCAGCTTCGACCGGCGCGTGATCTCGGCGTGGATCCTCGGCACGCCGGCCGCGCTGATGGCGGCCCATTCGCTGCTGCCGTTCTTCCTCGGCAAGGTGATGGCCGCGGACGGCGTGCAGCGGCTGGCCATCATCGCCGGCGGCGGCCCGATGGCGGGAAGGCTGGCGCACGACATCGGCGAGGCTCCGCATCTCGGCATTCGCGTCGCGGGCTACTTCGACGATCGTTCCCCGGGGCGCCTCGCCGTCGCCGGCCGCGACGGCTGCCTCGGCGGCCTCGACCAGCTGGCCGACTATGCGCGCACGCACCACGTCGGAATCATCTACATCAACCTGCCGATGACGGCGCAGCCGCGCATCCGCAAGCTGCTGGACGATCTTCGCGACACCACCGCCTCTATCTACTTCGTGCCCGACCTGTTCCTGTTCGACCTGATCCAGGCCCGGGTGGACACGGTCGCCGACATCCCGGTGCTGGCCGTCTGCGAGACGCCCTTCTACGGCGTGAACGGCATCGTCAAGCGCGCCAGCGACGTCGTGCTCGCCTCCGCCATCCTGCTGCTGGTGGCGCCGCTGATGCTGGCGATCGCCGTCGCCATCAAGCGCTCCTCGCCCGGCCCGGTGCTGTTCAGGCAGCGGCGCTACGGCCTCGACGGCGCCGAGATCGTCGTCTACAAGTTCCGCACCATGACGGTCTGCGAGGACGGGCCAGAGATCCGCCAGGCGACGCGCGACGATCCGCGCGTCACGCGCCTCGGCGCCTTCCTGCGGCGCACCTCGCTCGACGAGCTGCCGCAGTTCATCAACGTGCTGCAGGGGCGCATGAGCGTGGTGGGACCGCGGCCGCATGCCGTCGCGCACAACGAGCTCTACCGCAAGCTCATCAGCGGCTACATGATCCGCCACAAGGTCAAGCCGGGCATCACCGGCTGGGCCCAGGTGAACGGCCATCGCGGCGAGACCGCGACGCTGGAGCGGATGCAGGCCCGGCTCGACTACGACCTCGCCTACCTGCGCACCTGGTCGCTGCGGCTCGACCTGCAGATCGTGTTCAAGACCGTGTTCGTCGTCTGGCAGAAGCACAACGCCTACTGAGACGGAGCGAGACGCGCCATGGCCATCCATCCAGTCATTCTCTGCGGGGGCATCGGCATGCGCCTGTGGCCGCTGTCGCGCGACGCCAGCCCGAAGCAGTTCCTGCCGCTGCTCGACGGCCGCAGCCCGTTCGAAGCGACCCTCGCCCGCCTCGAAGGGCTGGCGACCGCGGCGCCGGGACTGGTGATCGCCAGCACCGAGCATCGCTTCACCGTCGAGGACCAGTTGCGCGCGGCCGGGACGCTCGACATGGAGCTCGTGCTCGAGCCGTGCCGCCGCGGCACGGCGCCGGCCGTCGCCCTGGCGGCATTGCGCCTGCTGCGCCACGACCCCGACGCGGCCATGCTGGTGCTGCCGGCCGATCACGACATCCCGGACGTGCGCGCCTTCGCGGCCGCCGTCATGCAGGGCGAAGGCGCGCTGCGGACTGGCAAGCTCGTCGTCTTCGGCCTGGTGCCGAACCGCGCGGAAACCGGCTTCGGCTACATCGAGCGCGGCGAACCGCTCGAGGCCGCCGGCTGCCACCAGGTGGCGCGCTTCGTCGAGAAGCCCGAGTTGCAGATCGCCTGTCGCCTGGTGGCCAGCGGACGGCATTACTGGAACAGCGGCATCTTCCTGTTCGGCGCCGCCCGCTACCTCGAGGAGCTCGAGCGTTACGAGCCGGCGCTCGCCGCCGCGGCCCGCGCGGCCGAGGAAACGCTGGTGCTCCGGCAGGGCGCGTGGACGCCCGACGCCGACGCCTTCGCCGCCTGCTCCGACGCCTCGGTCGACCGCGCCGTGCTGGAGAAGACGGAAGCCGCCGCGATGGTCGCGGCCGGCTTCGGCTGGTCGGACCTCGGCTCCTGGCATGCCCTGTGGGAGCGCGCGCCGAAGAACGAGCAGGGCAACGCCGTCCGCGGCGACGTCCAGCTGTTCGACGTCGAGGACTGCTACCTCCATTCGAGCCGCCGCGTGGTGGTCGGCATCGGCCTGCGCGACATGGTCGTGGTCGAAACCGACGACGCGCTGCTGGTCGCCAGGCGCGACTGCGCGCAGGACGTCAAGGAGGCGGTCGAGCTGCTGCGCGCGCAGGATCGCGACGAGTGCCGCACGCCGCGCCGGGTCACGCGGCCTTGGGGACATTACGAGGACATCGACGCCGGCGAACGCTTCCGCGTCAAGCGCATCACCGTCAATCCCGGCGGCCAGCTGTCGCTGCAGCTGCACCATCATCGCGCCGAGCATTGGGTGGTGGTCCGCGGCACGGCGCGCGTCACGTGCGGCGAGACCGTCTCGCTGCTCGGCGAGAACCAGTCCACCTACATACCGATGGGCATCAAGCATCGGCTGGAAAACCCCGGCAAGATCCCCCTCGAGGTGATCGAGACGCAATCCGGGTCCTATCTGCAAGAGGACGACATCGTGCGCCTGCACGACGTCTACGAGCGCGCCTGAGGTCGCCGAAGCCGATGAACCAGCCCTCCCCTTCGCTGCTGCGCCGCCTTTGCCTGCCCGCCGCGGCGACCACGGTGTTCCTGCTGTTCTACCTGGGCGCACAGCCGTTCGCCGTCGGCCTGGTTCCTGAACCCTGGGACAAGCTCGCCCATTTCGTCGTCTTCGGCGGCATCGCCGGACTGCTGGCCGTCGGTACGGCGCGGCCGCAGCCGCTGCGCCTGGTGCTGCTGGTCAGCGTCATCGGCGCGCTCGACGAATGGCACCAGGTCTACCTGCCCGGCCGTTCGGCCGACGTCATGGACCTTGCCACCGACGTCGCGGCCGCGATCGTGGTGGTCACCGCGATCGACTGGCTGCGGCTGCGCGGTGCGGTAAGGGCGGCCGGCGGCGCCAGGCGCAAGGAGCGATCGACATGTGCGGAATCGTGAGTGCCGTCTCTGCCGGCCGGGACATCGTTCCCTTCCTCCTGCAGGGGCTGAAGCGGCTCGAATACCGCGGCTACGACTCGGCGGGCGTGGCCGTCATCAACGGCAAGCTGCGCCGGATACGCGCTGTCGGGCGGGTGGCGGAACTCGAGACGACGGTGCGCGCCGGCGGCCTGGCGGGCGGCATCGGCATCGGACATACGCGCTGGGCGACGCACGGCGTGCCGTCCGAGCGCAACGCCCATCCCCACGTCTCCGGCGGCGTCTCGGTGGTGCATAACGGCATCATCGAGAACTACGAGGAAATGCGCGCCAGCCTGCAGCATCGCGGCTACCGCTTCGCCTCGGACACCGACACCGAGGTCATCGCGCACCTGGTCCATGGCGCCCTGGCCGACGGCCTCGACCTGTTCGAGGCGGTGCGGCGCGCCATCACCGAGCTCGCCGGGGCTTACGCCATTGCGGTCATCAGCGATCGCCATCCCGATCGGCTGGTGGTCGCGCGCAACGGCGCTCCGCTGCTGCTCGGCCTGGGCGAAGGCGAGAACTACGCGGCGTCGGACGGGGCCGCGCTGGCGGCCGCCACGCGGCGCATCGTGTATCTCGAGGACGGCGACTGCGCGGAAATCACCCCTGCCGCCGTGCGCGTCGTCGACGCGCATGGAAGGGAGACTTTGCGCCCGGTCACGCCGTCCCTGCTGACGCCCGAATCGGTTGAACTCGGCAGCTACCGCCATTACATGCAGAAGGAGATCTTCGAGCAGCCGACCGCCGCCGCGGCCACCCTGGAACTGGCGACCGCCGGGAGCGCCGTGCCGCCGCAGATCTTCGGCGCCGACGCCGAGCGCGCGCTGGGCCAGGCGGCCGGCGTGCTGCTGCTCGCCTGCGGCACCAGCTACCACGCGGCCCTGGTGGCGCGCTACTGGATCGAGGACATTGCCGGCCTCCCATGCAGCGTGGAGATCGCCAGCGAATACCGCTATCGCAGTCCCGCGGCGCACGCCGCGACGCTCGTGGTGGGCATTTCGCAGTCGGGCGAGACCGCCGACACCATTGCGGCTCATCGCTACGCCATGACCCGCGGCCATTCCGCCAGCCTGTGCATCTGCAACGTGCCCGAGTCGTCGCTGCTGCGCGCGTCGCAATTGCGCTTCCTGACACGCGCCGGCCCCGAGATCGGCGTGGCGTCGACCAAGGCCTTCACCACCCAGCTGATCGCGCTGGCGCTGCTGACCATCAGCCTGGCCAAGCTGAAGGGTCGCCTGGCGCCGGAGCGCGAAGCCGAACTGCTGCGCGACCTCCGCTACCTGCCGGCCGCGATGTGCCGCATGCTGGAACTGGAACCGCAGATCGCCGGTTGGGCCGATGCCATCGCCACGCGCGAGCATGCGCTGTTCGTCGGTCGCGGCGCCCATTACCCGATCGCCATGGAAGGCGCGCTCAAGCTCAAGGAGATCTCCTACATCCACGCCGAGGCCTATGCCGCGGGCGAACTCAAGCACGGTCCGCTGGCGCTGGTCAGCCGCGCCATGCCGGTCGTTGCGATTGCGCCGCACGATGCGCTGATCGGCAAGATCAAGTCCAATCTCAACGAGGTGCGCGCGCGGGGCGGCGAACTCTACGTGCTGGCCGATCGCGACGCCAGCATCGAGGACGGCGACGGCGTCCATGTCATCCGGACGCCGGCCTGCGGCGGCTTCCTGTCGCCCATGCTCCAAGCCATCCCGCTGCAGCTGCTCGCCTACCACGCGGCGGTGCGGCGCGGCAACGACGTCGATAAGCCGCGCAATCTGGCCAAATCGGTGACCGTCGAATGAAGGCCGGCGATGTCGGAGACCCGCGCCCTGCCCCGCCCGACGCCGCGCGGCGGCTCGAACTGGTGGTCGAAAGCATTCGCGACGGCCTGCTGGCGGTGGACCGCCAATGGCGCATCGACCTCGTCAATCGGTGCGCCGCCGACATGCTCGGCCGCCGGCGCGAAGCCCTGCTCCACGCCGATTTCCGCCAGGCCATGGAAGCGGCCGTGGTCGAAGGCGTGCGCCAGGTCATGGAAAAGCGCCAGCCGCTGAGCTTCGAGCATTTCAGCAACGCCGACGGGCGCTGGCACGACTACCGCCTGTCGCCGTCCGAAGACGGCGGCGCCGTGGTCTTCTTCGCCGACATCACCGAGCGCAAGCTCGCTTCCGAGCGGGCGCTGCTGGTGGCGCAGCACGACTCGCTGACCGGGCTGGCCAACCGGCGGCTGCTGCGCGAGGAGGCGGAGCGCATCCTCGCCGCCGCCCGCCGGCAGGGGCAGCGCGCGGCGGTGCTGTTCCTCGATCTCGACCGCTTCAAGCCGGTGAACGACGCCCATGGGCACGAGGTCGGCGACAAGCTGCTGAAGAGCGTCGCCCGCCGCATCCGCCGCCAGCTGCGCACCGAGGACGCCATCGGCCGCATCGGCGGCGACGAGTTCGTCGTGGTGCTGGTCGGCATCCGAGATGCCGCCGATGCCGGCCGCGTGGCCGCCAACATGGTCGCGCGCCTGGGCCGCCCCTACCGCATCGGCAGCCTGACGCTCGAGGTCGGCGCCAGCATCGGCATCAGCCTGTTTCCCGAGCACGGCGACAGCGTCGACGCGCTGTTCAAGCGGGCCGACGCCGCCATGTACCGCGTCAAGCGCAGCGGCCGCGGCCGCTTCGCGATCTTCGACCCCGCCATCGAAGCCGCCGCGCCGGCGGGCGAAGCCGGGATGGCGGAACAACTGCGCGCCGCGCTCGCGGCCGGCGAATTCTCGCTCGACTTCCAGCCGGTATTCGCCAGCGCCACGGCGGACGTCGCGGCGGCCGAGGCGCTGATCCGCTGGCAGCGGCCGGACGGCAGCCAGATTCCGCCGGCGGACTTCCTGCCCATCGCCGAGGCCACCGGCCTCATCCATGCCATCGGCGAATGGCAGCTGCGCGAGGCCTGCGCCCAACAGCGGCGCTGGGCCGCCGAGGGCATGGACGGCATCGCGGTCGGCATCACCGTCGCCGGAGCGCAATTCCGCGCACCGGGGTTCGCGCAGCGCGTCGCCGCCATCGCCGCGGAGAGCGGCGTCGATCCTGCCCGCCTGATCCTCAACGTCGCCGAGGAAGCGGTGGCCGGCAACGTCGACGAATCGGCGCGCATCCTGCAGGAGCTTCGCGACGCCGGCATCGCGGTGGCGATCAAGAACTTCGGCGCCGGCGAGTCCGACGTGCGCGCGCTGGCGCGGTTGCCGGTCGACAAGATCCGGCTCGACCGTTCCTTCCTGCGGCCGGCAAGCGGAGCGGCGACGCATGCGGGCGCCGGCAACGGGCATGCCGCCGCCGACGCCATCATCGGCCTCGGCCATTCGCTGCGCCACGAGGTGATCGCCGAAGGCGTCGAGCGCGAAGCCGATGTCGAATACCTGCGCGGCCGCGGCGTCGAGTATTGGCAGGGCTTCCTTCTCGGCGGTCCGATGCCGGCGGCGGAGTTCGCCGCCTGGTGGCGGCATCGTCGCAGCGCCGCCGTGCATGTCGAACGAAAGTGATATATCATCCTGTCATTAACCTGACGGGAGCCGCGGGAGCGACATGAAGGGCGATTCGGAGATCACGTCGGCAGTCGAGGTCGTCCACCTGCTGCGACAGATGATCCGGACCCGCGAGTTGCTGAATGCCTCGTTCAACGAGGGCCGGGACAGCATCACCACCCTGCTTCTCGAGGCCGACCGCGACGGCGATCGGCTGGTGTTCGACGGTTCACGCGACGGAGCGATCAATCGCGCCATCATTGCGGCCTCGCGCGTGGTGTTTTCCGGCAGCCTTTACGGCGCGAAGATCCAGTTCCATGCCGCGCCGGCAAGGGAAATCTCCTATCGCGGCGCGCCGGCGCTGCTCGCCCGCCTCCCCGCGACCGTGCGCAAGGTGCAGAACCGCGAGGCCTTCCGCGTCCGCACCACCGGCGCCAACTGCAGCATCGCCGTGCCCGGCCGCGGCTATCGGACCTTCCCGCTCTCCGAGATGAGCGTGGGCGGGACGCAGGTGCTGCTCGATTTCGCCAGCGACGTGTTCCAGCTCGGGCAGACCATCGACTGCGTGCTCGGCCTCGGCAGCCAGACGAGCGTGCGCTGCAAGCTCGAAGTGCGCGGCTTCAAGCGGCTGCCGGCCGGCCGGCTGGGAATGGGATGCCGCTTCGTCGGACTGGCCCCGTCCGACGAACTCCTGATCTCGCGCTACGTCGCGCAGCAGGAGCGCGGCAGCATCGCGCGCAGCAGCTTCTTCGGCCTCTAGAGCGCTGACGCGCTGGCCTTCGATGCCGCCGCTGCGCGGTGGCGATGTCGGCGGGACCGCGGAAGTCTATGGTCCCGGCCAACGCCGAGGCACCTCCGCTCACATTGCTCGCGTCATATTTACATGGGCTCTCGATTTGGCTATCCTTCCGCACCCATACGCCATGATGAAGGCATGGTCGTATAGGCGGTGCGCCCAATGTTCGTGCATCGCTGACTTCACGATCGGCCCATTCCTCGCCGGATCAATCGATTAACCCGGTGAGGTGGCGCAATACAGCGCCGCTCGCAGCTTTTTGAGATCGGACGTTGAAACCGAGCGGTTGCCGTCGTTTCCCTTGGCGCATGGCGCGCTGGCGCGTTGCGCCCATCATCCAGGGCCTGATCTTAAGCACGTGCTTCGCTTCCACGTGGAGCTGGTGCCAGTCTCCGTCGAGCGCCCCGGAGCGCGAGTTCATTCGCCAGCAGGAGCGCGAGCGCATCTTGCGCCAGCAACAGGAACAAGTTCCCGACGTGCGGCTCGAGGGCCCGAAAGCACGAGGCGAAGACGGACTGCTTCCCGCGAAGGAATCTCCCTGCTTCAACATCGATCGCCTGCTTCTGGTGGGCGACGCCGCAGAATCGTTCCAATGGGCGCTGGCGGCGGCGAATGCCACCGAAGACGGCGTCGAAGATCCCGCCGTTCCGCGCTGCCTTGGGAGCGGCGGCATCAACCTTGCCATGCGTCGCATCCAGAATGCCATCATCGGCCGAGGCTACATAACGACCCGCATCCTGGCCCAACCCCAGGACCTCAACGGCGGAACGCTGACGCTGACGGTGATTCCCGGGCGTATCCGCAGCATCCGCCTTGCAGACGGGACCGACGGCAGGGCCACACTGTGGAACGCCATGCCT
>DASVZI010000183.1:0-13882 GCA_036391735.1 Rhodocyclaceae bacterium | reverse complement strand
ACGCCTTATCGCCCTTGTCCGCCGGGGGACACGGAGTGCAGCAGGACACCCCAGCGGCCCGGAGCGCCAAGGCGGCCCGATGCGCCAAGGCGCCCCCACGCACCACGGAGAGACGACATGCAAATCGGCGTAGCCTATTCCGAATCGAACCAGCAAGTCTGGCTCAACATCGAAGTGCCGGATGAAGCCACCGTCCAGGAGGCCATCGAGAAATCCGGCATCCTGAGGATGTTCCCCCACATCGACCTCGCCACGCAGAAGATCGGCGTCTTCGGCAAGCTGGTGAAGTCCGATGCGAAGCTGCACCCCGGCGACCGCATCGAAATCTATCGGCCGATCACCTGCGATCCCACCACCGTCCCGCGCCGTGACGGCGTGGGCTCAGCCGACGACGACGAATAGCGCCGCGGTCTTCGCCGCTCGGCCCGCGCCTCCTGGCCGCGCGGGTGCGCTATAACTTTCGATAGCCACAGGCGATGCCATTCGGCTAAGATGGGGGCATTTCCAGCCGCCCGGACAGCCATGCCCCCCGCTTTCCGCACTTCTTCGCAACGCCCATGAACCCGGCCCCGCCCGAGGACCGCATCCTCCTGGACCAGGTCAGGGAGACGGTCGGCGCGAAGAACCGCCTGCCCTCCAGCACCGTCGCCGCCAACCTGATGGCGGTCGGACTGCTGATCGCGGCCCTGTACGGCCAGGCGCCATCGACGCTGCTCTATGGCTGGTCCGCGCTGCTGGTCGCCTACCAGTTGCTGCGCGTGCTCATCACCAAGGCCTACTGGACGACGGCGCCCGAGCACGGCACCGATCTGCGCCGCTGGGCGCGTCGCCTCGCCCTGCTGGCGGTCGGCAGCGGCTGCCTGTGGGGCATCACGGGGCTGATCTTCTTCGCGCCCGCATCCCCCATGCACCAGGCGCTGCTGACGGTGCTGCTGTGCGCCATGGCGGCCGGATCGATACCGGCCAATGCAATGCTGCTGCCGGGACTGGTCGGCTCGGTCGTGGCGATCCTCGGCATGCTCATCGGTCGGCTCGTCTGGATAGGCGACGCCGAGCATCTCACGATGGCAGCCATGCTGGTGGTGTACCTCGGCTTCGTCCTCAACTGGGGCCGCGGCCTCCATCGCGTGCTGGTCGGATCGCTGCAGCGGCGCCATGAGAACGCGGACCTGGTCGAGAAGCTGCGCCGCCAGACGGACACGGCGCTAAGCGCACAGCGAATCGCCGAGGAGGCGAGCCTGGCGAAATCCAAGTTCCTCGCCGCCGCCAGCCATGACCTGCGCCAGCCCATGCACGCGCTGGCGCTGTTCGCCGGCGCGATGGCCAACGAGCATCGTCCCGGGGAACTGCGCGCCCTGAGCCACCACATCGGCCGGTCCGTCGAGGCCCTCGAGATGCTGTTCAACTCGCTGCTCGACATCTCCAAGCTGGATGCTGGCGTCATGCAGCCGAAGATCGCCGACGTCCAGCTCGAGGAACTGTTCCGGCGCTTGAGAAACGACCTGGCGCCGGTGGCCCTGCAGAAAGGCCTGCGCCTGCGGGTCCGGCCGACGCGGGCGATCCTGCGCACCGACGGGGATCTGCTCGAACAAATTCTGCGCAATCTGGTCGCCAACGCCATCCGCTACACCGAGACGGGCGGCGTCGTGGTGGGCTGCCGCAGGCGCGGCCCCGACTGGCGCATCGATGTCGCGGACAGCGGCATCGGCATCGCCGAAGAACAGCACGCCAGGATCTTCGACGAGTTCTATCAGATCGGCAACCCCGAGCGGGACCGGACCAAAGGCCTCGGGCTTGGGCTGGCGATCGTCAGCCGGCTCGCCCGGCTGCTCGACGTGCCGCTTTCGCTGCGCAGCCGCGTGGCGCACGGAACGGTCTTCTCGCTGTCGGTCAAGCCCGGCATCGGCGCCCCGCGCCGCCGCGCCGAGCCCCACACGGACGTGCGCGCCTTCGGGCCGCTGCGCGTCCTGGTCATCGACGACGAACCCGAGATCCGGCTGGCGCTCGAATCGCTGCTGGGCGCCTGGGGCTGTACGGTCCTCAGCGCCGAATCGCAGCAGCAGGCAGCCGAAACCATGGCCGCCCAGGACTGGATGCCCGATGTCGCCCTCGTCGATTTCAGGCTGCGCGAAGGCGCGACGGGCATCGAGGTGCTCGACTGGCTGCGCGCCCATGTCGCCGCCAATCTCCCGGGCATCATCATCACCGGCGACATCGGCGCCGACCGGCTGCAGGAGGTGAGGATGAGCGGTTATCCGCTGCTGCACAAGCCGGTCTCGCCGGCCAAGCTCCGGGCCGTCCTCGCCCGCTACGCGCACGCGGCCGAAATGGCCTAGCGATACGGCGACGCCAGCGGCTCGCCGATGAAGACGCCCTGGCCGGGCCACTTGACGCTCTTCCAATAGGCCTCGACGACGGTCTCGCCGGCCAGGTAGTGGGGCATCAGCACCGCCGGGTTGGGAAACTTCTCCCAGTAGTTGCAGGGCTCGGACACGGTGCCGTAGCTCGCGGTGGCGCCGGCTTCCAGCCAGCGCAGGCTGCTCATCTGCCCCGTCCCCAGCAGGTCGCCGCCGGCGGAAGTCAGGTGATCCGCGACGGCGCCGGGCAGGAAGCCCAGGGTCTCGAGCTTCGGCACGCTGACGAGGCCGGTGAAGTAGAACATGACGTCGCGCTCGCCCTCGATGGCATCCGCAACCAGGTTCTTCACCGCCAGCTTCTGGCGCCAGACGAAGGTCGAGCGCGGGAACAGCCTGGCCCGGCTGCTGCGGTTCGCGTCCGAGGTCTTGAGCAGATAGGCGCTCGCCTGCGGCCGCGAACCGTCGCTCGCCGCGCCGCGTTGCATCAGCGCCAGGCCGGCCGCCTCGGACTGCGTCGGCAGCAGCATCGCCAGCCGGATGCCGGCGTCCGCAGGCCGCACGGCCGGCGCCGCCGCAAAATAGGGATTGGGCCTGCTCGGACTGCAGGTGTTCTTGCACAGCTCCCGCTGGAAGCCGAGCGCAAGCGCGCCCGTGATGGAGTTGCACTCGACCGCGTAGGGTGCCGTCCACGCCAGCACGAGCACTTCGACGGACGGATCGGCCTGGCGGTCGATCTCGCGCCGCAGCTGGTCGAACGCTGCCTCGGACAGGCGCCTCGGGCTGCCTGGAAGGTGCACCCGAATCAGGTTGCGCTCGGGGATCCGCCGCAACTCGCGATACCGCTCGCCGAGCTCGACGCTCAGCGGCGCATCGACGTTGACGACCACCGCCACTTCCTCGGGGCTGATCGCAGATGCCGGCGGCCTCGGCGGACCGACGAACTGCGCCCGGGCCTGCGCGTTGAGCAGGCCCAGGACGACGACGAAGGCAATGGCGACGCCGCGCCGGCGAACGGCCGCTACTTGCAGGCGGCCCCCAGCCATTTGCCGGAATAGTTCTGGCGCATCGTCATCGGTCCGCGCTTGGGGTCCTGCATGGTGAACACGGACTCGCCCGTGTAGCCTTCCTCGCCCTGGAAGGTCATCGAGCCGCTGCCGCTCATCTTGCGCTCGCCGCTGCATTCGACCTTCCACGTCACCGTGTTGCCGGATTGCTTGACGTCCTTCTGCTCGCAACGGTTGCGCGCATCCTGGTCGCTCTGCGGCGGCGTGCGACGCTCGGCCTGTTCCTTGGTGACGCAGTGCTTCACCGCGACGCGCATCGCGCCGTCCGCGCCGGCCGGCATCCTGATGCCGCGCGCTTCCATCTGTCGGCGCTGCGCTTCGGACAGGGCCGGCATCTTCGGCATGTTGTCGCCGCTCATCTGGGTGGTGACCTCCCAGAGGCCGGGCTTCATGGCTTGGGCATTGCCGGCGGCGAAAGCCGCGAGCAGGACGACGGGAACGAAGAGCTGGCGCATCGTTGCCTCCTTGGCGATGGACGGAAGCATGATTCTCCGTCATTTGAGGGGCGAACGGTCAGTCGCGCAACAGTCCTGCGACCCAGGCCTTCTGGAATGCCGCCACGCGCTGCTCCGACATATGGGTGCGAATCTTCTCGCGCACCTCGTCGAGCGACAGCAACGCCTCGGGGTGCACGGCTTCGCACAGCAGCAGATGGAAACCGAGCGGCGATTCGACGACCGCCGACAGCTCCCCGGCGGCGAGCGCGAACGCCGCCGCATCGACTTCCTCGTAGAGCTTGCCGCGCGGCACCCGGCCGATGAGCCCGCCGTTCATCGCGGTCGGACATTCCGAATGCTTGAGCGCCTGTTCGGCGAAGCGCCGGCCGTCCTTCAGCAGCCGCTCGCGTATCGCATCGATCTTCGCCCGCGCCTTGTCCCGCTCACTCCCGGCCAGCGCGTCGTTCACCGTCACCAGGATATGGCGCAGGGTGCGCATCTCCGGCCGCCGGAAGCGCGCGCTGTGCTGCAGGTAGAAGATCTCGACGTCGGTATCGCTGACGGCAGCGGCGCCCGCCGCCACCTGCTCCAGCACGGCCTCGACCGCGAGGTCGCGTTCGATCGCGGCACGCAGCGCCGCCGACGCCAGGCCGCAGCGGGCGAGGTCCGCCTCGAACTCGGCATCGTCCGGATACCGGTCGCGAATGTCCTTTAGACAGGCGTCGACCGAGGCCGGCGGCAGCACGACCCGGGCGGCATTCGGCGTCGCGAGGATGCGGCGCTCGATTTCCGACTGGCGCGCGGCGACGCGCTCGACCCGCGCCTTCTCGTCCGCGTCCAGCGCCTCCGGCGACTTGCTGAACAGCTGGTGGGCGAGCTTGAGCGACAGGTAGGGGGTGTCAGGCGCCATGCAAGATCGCCGTCAATGCGCGCTCGGCGACCACCAGCGGCCGCCCGGGCAGCGTCTCGAAATGGACGTGGTAGGCGACTCCCTCCGCTCGGTCGCGCAGCACCTTGAGCACTTCTCCCACGCTGCCGGCCGCGACCAGCACTTCGCCGTTCGCAGCCAGCGTGCGCGCCGCGCGCACCTTCTGGCGGAATTCGTATCCGCTCGGCACCCAGGGCTCGTCGACGCCGAGCAGTTCCTCCTCGCGGCAGCCGACGATGCGCTGGTCGTCGAGGAAGTGCACCGAGTAGATGATCTGGTCCTGCAGGAAGGTGCCGACATCGACGACGTGGCCGACGCTGCCGCGGCGGATCAGCAGCGCGCCGGTGTCCTCGCCCGGGTAGGTGCCGTCGTTGCGCACGTTGCGCGTGACGCGCACGGCATCGCCGAGATCCCACTTCGTCTTCACGATGCCGCCCTCCGTCCGATGGCGGTCAGCGGCACCGTCGCGATGCCGGAGGCGCGCTGGAACACCCGGAACACCTTCTCGGTCTGCGGGTCCGAGGCGACGAAATCGCCGTAGGCGCGCTCCAGCAGCCCGCGGTAGTCGTCGAAGCTGCCGGGCTTGCCGGCGCGGCCGGACAGGTAGTCGTGGAAGCGCTGCAGGATGTGCAGCCGATAGGGATGCAGCACGGCGCGATCGTAGGCGATGCCGAAGTGGTCGAGAAAGTCCTCGGCGCTCTCGCAATCGGCCGTCTCGGTGTCGAAGTCGTAGGTTTCCATCATGCCCCCTGGCAGAGCTGCAACAGTTCGTTGTCGGTCGGCGGCCGCTTGCGCTGGCCGACGAAGCCGCGCACGCGCGCCAGCAGCGACTCCGCGGCGACATCGTCGAGCGCGCGCCCGAGCCGCGACATCACCAGTTGCACGGCACGGCGCCCGGAATGCTTGCCGAGCACGATGCGATGCTCGCGGCCGACCAGGCGCGGGTCGAAGCCCTGGTAGTTGTCCGGGTCCTTGATGAGCCCGTCGACGTGGATGCCGGCCTCATGGGTGAACACGCCCTCGCCCACCACGCTCTTCTGCCAGCACACCGGCCGGCCGGAAGCGCTGGCGACGCGCGCCGACAGCGCCGGGAATTCGCGCAGGTCGACGCCGGCATGGATGCCGTAGCACTGGGCCAGTCCGACCATGACTTCCTCCAGCGGCGCGTTGCCGGCGCGCTCGCCGAGGCCGTTGACCGTGGTGTTGAGATGCGTGGCGCCGGCCTTCGCCGCCGCCAGCGTATTCGCGGTCGCCATGCCGAGATCGTCGTGCGCATGCATTTCGATTTCGAGGTCCGTTACGCGCCGCAATTCGCCAATGCGTTCGAAAGTGGCGAACGGGTCGAGCACCCCAAGCGTGTCGGCAAAACGGAAGCGCCGCGCGCCGGCGGCCTGTGCGGCATCGACGATGCGCTTGAGGAATTCCGGATCGGCGCGCGAAGCGTCCTCGCCGCCGATGCAGATTTCGAAGCCACGGTCCAGCGCGTGGCGAACATGGCGCGGAATCTCGGCGAGCAGCCAGCTGCGGTCGCGCCGCAGCTTGGAACGCAGATGCTGGTCGGACGATGGCACGGAGATGTCGATCAGCGGCGCGCCGAGGCCGGCGCAGCAGTCGATGTCGGCGATGCTCATGCGGCTCCACACCATCAGCCGCGCCTTCAGGCCAAGCCTTGCCACAGCCCGGATGCCGTCGCGTTCCGCGGCGCCCATCGCCGGGATGCCGACTTCCATCTCCTGCACGCCGAGCGCATCCAGGCGGCGGGCGATGTCGAGCTTCTCCTCCAGCGAGAAGGCGACCCCGGCCGACTGCTCGCCGTCGCGCAGGGTGGTGTCGTTGATGGAGACGGAAGGAGGGCTCGAAGGCTTCATGCCGACAATCGAGCAAGTACAGTGCCCGAACACAACAACCGAGGAATCAATGAGTTGCGACGATGCGCGCGTGTCGCAAACCCGACAAGCGCCGGCCGCTGCGCTTCGGCGAGCTCAGCGCGGCATCGCTTCGCCGAAGGAGTAGAAGGCGCGGCCGCGCTCCACCTCCCCTTCGCGCACGACGATGCGGCGAATCAGCCAGCGCCCGTCGCGCAATCGCCATGCTTCGAGCGACTCGGCATACGCGACGATCGAATAGAACTCGTCGTCATCGTCGCTGCGCGTCTCGCCCAGCACGAAACGATGCGCCGTGTAGCACGGCATCCCGTCCTCGTCCATTCCGACGGTGCGCGTCGCATCGGCTTCGTAATCGCGATGCAACGTCAACTCCAACGGCACGATCGCCATCGGGCGCCACTCGCGCGGGAGGCCGTCCGCCCAAAGCGCATCGCTGCCCGCCGTCGTCCGGGCGCGTCGCTTCCGTCGTATCGATGATGCTCCGGTCGTTTCCATCGGCAGGTCCCTATCCGCGCCCGCCCGTTATATACAATCGCATATATCGGAAACAGGCGCCGTCACCTGCGTTTAGCAGGAACGGTGCCATCGTTCTTGCCGCGGAAGATCGCAACGATATCGAACATGCCAATGTCGGATTTCCCCCGCCGTTATGTAGCTAACACTACAGCGCACATCACCAGACCCGCTGCCCCCGCCGTAATTCCGGGGCGAAACGGTGGAGGCCCGCCAATTGCTTTGACACGGTCATGACGACAAAACGCAAACCCCTGCTCCACGGCAAGCTCGCCGTCGACACCCCGGTCGGGGCCTTCCTCGGCGACACGCGCATCCGTCTGCTCGAAGCGATCGACGCCCACGGCTCCATCTCGCAGGCCGCCAAAGCCGTGCCGCTTTCCTACAAGGCGGCCTGGGACGCCATCGACGCCATGAACAACCTGGCGCCCGAGCCGCTGGTGCTGCGCTCGACCGGCGGCAAGCACGGCGGCGGCACCGCCCTGACTGATTACGGGCGCCGCCTCATCGCCTTCTACCGCGCACTCGAAGAGGAGTACCAGGCTGCCATCGAACGGCTTTCCGAGCGTCTCGACCGCGACAGCGGCGCCGACATCGCGACCTTCCGCCAACTGATGAAGAGGATGACCATGAAATCCAGCGCCCGCAATCAATTCGCCGGCCCGATCGCCGAACTGAAGCCGGGCGTCGTCGACTGCGAAGTCCGCATCCGTCTCGGCAAGGGGCTCGACCTGACCGCCATCATCACGCGCGAGTCGGCCGAGAACCTGGGGCTCGAGGTCGGCAGGGAAGTGACGGCGTTCGTCAAGGCATCGTCCATCATGCTGATGCTCGATGCCGACGCCCGCGTCTCGGCGCGCAATCGCTTCTGCGGCAAGGTGACGCGCATCCACGAAGGACCGGTCAATGCGGAGGTGACGATCACGCTGCCCGGCGGCCGCCATGTGCTGACGGCCGTCATCACTCACGAAAGCTTGAAGAACATGGCGCTCGAGGTCGGCTCCAAGGCCTGCGCCGTGTTCAAGGCGCCGAGCGTGTTCCTCGCCGTCGCCGGCTGATCGCTTGTTAACAGGAGATGATCGAATGAAAGCACTTCGCCTCGCCCCGCTATGGCTGTCCCTGCTGCCCTTGGCCGCGCATGCCGACGAGATTTCCGTCGCCGTCGCCGCCAACTTCACCGCGCCGATGCAGAAGATCGCCGCGGACTTCGAGAAGGAGACCGGCCACAAGGTGCTCCCCTCGTTCGGCGCGACGGGCAAGTTCTACGCGCAGATCAAGGGCGGCGCGCCGTTCGAGATCCTGCTCGCCGCCGACGACGAGACGCCGGCCCGGCTGGTCAAGGAAGGTGCAGCCGTCGGCGGCAGCCAATTCACCTACGCGATCGGCAAGCTGGTGCTGTGGTCGGCGAAGCCGGCCATCGTCGACGCCGACGGCGAGGTGCTGAAGAAGGGCGGCTTCGACCACCTCGCGCTGGCGAACCCCAAGCTCGCGCCCTACGGCGCCGCCGGCGTCGAGGTGATGAAGGCGCTCGGCGCCTATGAAACGCTGCAGCCCAGGCTCGTCGTGGCGGAGAACATTGGCCAGGCCTACCAGTACGTCGCCACCGGCAACGCCCTGCTCGGCTTCGTCGCGCTGTCGCAGGTGCTGAAGGACGGCCGCATCGAGGGCTCCGCATGGGTCGTGCCCCAGAAGTACTACCAGCCGATCCGCCAGGATGGCGTGATTCTCGCCCGGGGTAAGGACAAGGCGGCCGCAGCCGCGTTCATGAAATACCTGCGTGGCAACAAGGCCCGCGCTGTAATCAAGGCATACGGCTATGAGTTCTAGGGAGTTCTAGGCCACCGGCGGCATCTCGACTGCGTCGCAGTCGCAGCCGCTTCCCGCCGCGATGCGCGTCGCCAGCCAGCGGCCGGCCGCGCCCTCCCAGCGCTTCGGCAGCCAGCGAACATGATGGGCGGGCCGCAGCACCAGGCCGCAGCGGTAGTTCTGCGCGTCCGCATGCCATTCCAGCGCCGGGCACACGCCGCCTTCCCGCGGCAGCAGCAGCAAGGCCTGGGGACAGCGCTCGATCGCGCAGCAGATGCCGCAGCCATTGCACGGTTGACCGCGCGCCGGCTTGGCTGGGGCATCGCGGTGAAGCCCGACCGCCTCGATCATCTCGAGGCGCTCAGAACATCGAGCATTGATAGAAGCCGGGCGATCCGAAGCAGGTCGAGGTCCATGGGTAGGCGCGGGCGCGCTCGTAGGCGTCCTTGGTACTGAGGCGCAATATACAGTCGCGCCAGGCGTCGGTGTGCGCCTTGTAGCCGAGCCGTTCGCAGGCGGGACCGTACTCCGCCATCATCGCGTCGATGTCGCGCTGCCGCTGGGCGGCGCGTTCGGCAGGCGTGGCGCAGGCGGCCAGCAGCAGCGCCGCCCCTACGATGGTCAAGGTCTTCATGGCATTCTCCTTCCGCCATTCGACCATAGACGACTTCGAGGATTCGCGCCGGCCGGCCCGGCGGCCGGCTCAGGCCCTGGCTGCGGCCTCGCCCGGGCTCCGACCGACGCTCGCCGCGATGGCCACCTCCTCGACCGACAGCACCCGATCGGCATCGAGGAGAATCACGAACTTGCCGTTGATCTTGCCCATGCCGCGGATGAAGTCGCTGCGCACGCGGGCGCCGAATTCCGGCGGCGGCTCGATGTCGGCATGCGGGATTTCCAGCACCTCGCTGACCGCGTCGACCACGATCCCCATGTCCTGGGTGCCGTCGGGCGCCTCCACCTCGACGATGACGATGCAGGTGCGCTTGGTGTTCTCGCGCGGCTCGCGGCCGAAGCGCACGGCGAGGTCGACCACCGGCACCACGGCGCCGCGCAGGTTGATGACGCCGCGGATGAACGGCGGGGTCATCGGTACTTCCGTCAGGCTGCCGTACTCGATGATCTCGCGGATGGAAAGGGTGCCGATGGCGAACATCTCCTCGCCGAGCAGGAAGGTCAGATACTGGCTTTGCTCGCCGTGTCCCGCGACCGCGCTCTCGCGCGTCGCCGGCGCCGGCAGGCTGGTTTCGGACGCTGACATGTCGAACTCCTAGAAGTGGGCGAAGCCCGTGGGGTCGGCGGCGCCGTTTCCCTTGCGAGAGGGGGCAACCGCGGCGGACGGCCGCGCCGGCGCAGCAGCCTTGGTCTTTGCGGCCGCGGGCCGCATCGGCGCGATGAAGGCCGCTTCCCCGGCTTCCAGTCTGAAGAAGGCCATCAACTGCCGCAGGGTGTCGGCCTGGCCGCTCATTTCCTCGGCCGTCGCCGCCAGTTCCTCCGACGAGGAGGCGTTCTGCTGCGTGATCTGGTTGAGCTGGCCCATCGCCGTGTTGATCTGGTCGACGCCGGTGCTCTGCTCCTGCGACGCCGCGGTGATCTCCTGCACCAGGTCCGCGGTCTTGCGCGTCGCCGGCACGATCTCGTCCAGCAGCTTGCCGGCACGTTCCGCCATGCCGACCGAGTTGCCCGCGAGCTGCCCGATCTCCTGGGCCGCCACCTGGCTGCGCTCGGCGAGCTTCCGCACTTCCGCCGCCACCACCGCGAAGCCCTTGCCGTGCTCTCCCGCTCGTGCCGCCTCGATCGCCGCGTTCAGCGCCAGCAGGTTCGTCTGGTAGGCGATGTCGTCGATGATGCCGATCTTCTTGGCGATCTGCTTCATCGCACCCACCGTCTCCGTCACCGCCTCGCCCCCCTCGGCCGCTTTCTGCGTGCCGTCGGCCGACATGGTGTCGGCCACCTTGGCGTTCTCGGTGTTCTGCCGGATCGAGGAGGTCATCTGCTCGATCGACGCCGAGGTCTCCTCGACGCTCGCCGCCTGCTCGCTCGAGGCCTGCGACAACGTCTGGGCCGTGGCGGAGACCTGGCCGGTCGCCTGCGCCAGCGTCTCGGCGGTGGCGTTGACGTCCGCGATGGTGCGCGCGAGCTTCGCCACCGTTTCGTTCACCGTGACGCAAAGTTGCTGCAACTGGCCGCGATACTCGGCTTCGATCTGCTGGGTGAGATCGCCGCGCTCCAGCGCCCCCATGACGCGGATAACTTCCTGCAGCGGCGTGGCGAAGGCTTCCATCACGCCGTTGAGGCCGTCGACGACCTTGCGGAAGTCGCCGCGGTGCCGGGCGGCATCGCCGCGCTGGTCGAGCCGGCCGTCGGCCGCCGCCGCCGCCAGCGCGTTGGCGTCGTTCGCCAGCGCCTGGACGGCTTCCACCATGCGTTTCATGGACGCCTTGAGCTGGCCGATTTCGTTCTTCGAGTCGATCGCGATGTCGGCGTTCAGCTTCCCTGCGGCGATGTCCTCGGCGACCGTCATCACCTCGGCGAGCGACTTCTTGAGCCCGCGGGTGAAGAAGTAGCCGATCGCCATGCCGATGGCCAGGGCCGTCGCGATGGCGGCGACCATCAGCCACTTCGACCAGCGGTAGAGGCCGGCCGCATCGTCGGAGGCGTCCTTGGCGTTCTCTTCCTTGAGCTTGGTCAGCGCGATAAGGTCGGCGTCGAAGGCCTCGGTCTTTTCATGCAGCTGGGCCATCGCCTGCTCGACCGTTCCCGAGGTATTGCCGAGCGCCTCCTCGGCGAGCTGCCGTTCCAGGCGATCCAGCGCCGCCTTCCACTCGACCTGGGCGGCGTCGGCCTTCGCCCACAATTCCTTGCCCTTCTCGCTGAAGAAGAGCGCGCGCGCACGATCGATGTTCCGCTGCATCGACGCGTAGTCCTTCTTCATGTCGTCCAGTGCCTTGCGTCGCGCGTCGGCCTTGCTCGACAGGATCGCCTGGCGCCAGTCGCGCGCCACCGAAACGCGGTCGGTGTTCGCCTCCTTGACGAAGGCGACCCCCATCAGTTCCTTCTCGTAGATCGCCGACGCATCGTCGTCGATGCGGCTCATGCTGTGGATGCCAATGCCCCCGACGACGCCGCTGAACAGCGCCACCACGACGAACGCCAGCAGCAGCTTGGCACCTATGCTCATGTCCTTCATTGCCTGTCTCCTCTGTCGGGGCTCTGGACGACGGCGCCGTGCCGACGCCCCGTCCGGCCCGCTTTCTAGAATCTGGCGAACTCGCCCTCACCGACGGGCGCGGCCCCGTTGCCCTTCTTGCCCGGCGCTCCGCCGACCGAAGCCTTCAGCCGGGCGATGGATTCGCGCGCTGCGGCATGATCTCCCTGGGTGCGGCTGACCGTGAAGAAGCTCATCAGCCCCTGCAGGTTGGCCGCCTGGCCGCTCATCTCCTCGGCCGTGGCCGCCAGTTCCTCCGACGAGGAGGCGTTCTGCTGGGTGATCTGGTTGAGCTGGCCCATCGCCGTGTTCACCTGCTCGACGCCGGCGCTCTGTTCCTGCGACGCCGCGGTGATCTCCTGCACCAGGTCCGCGGTCTTGCGCGTCGCCGGCACGATCTCGTCCAGCAGCTTGCCGGCCTTCTCGGCGAGCCCGACGCTGTTGCCTGCCAGCTGCCCGATCTCCTGCGCCGCCACCTGGCTGCGCTCGGCGAGCTTCCGCACTTCCGCCGCCACCACCGCGAAGCCCTTGCCGTGCTCTCCCGCCCGTGCCGCCTCGATGGCCGCGTTCAGCGCCAGCAGGTTCGTCTGGTAGGCGATGTCGTCGATGATGCCGATCTTCTTGGCGATCTGCTTCATCGCGCCCACCGTCTCCGTCACCGCCTCGCCGCCCTCGGCCGCCTTGGCGGAGCCTTGCGCCGACATGGTGTCGGCCACCTTGGCGTTCTCGGTGTTCTGCTTGATCGACGCCGACATCTGCTCCACCGACGCGGAGGTCTCCTCGACGCTGGCCGCCTGCTCGCTCGAGGCCTGGGACAGCGCCTGCGCGGTGGCGGACACCTGGCCGGATGCCCCCACCAGCGCGTCTGCCGTGGCGCTGACATCCGCCATGGTCTGCGCCAGCTTGGCCACCGTCTTGTTGACGGTGTCGCACAGCTGGCGGATCTGGCCGCGGTATTCGGCAGAGATGCTGCGTGTCAGGTCGCCGCCCTCCACCGCCACCATCACGCGCGTGATGTCGTTGACCGGCGCCACGACCGCCTCCATCACCCGGTTGAGCCCTTCGACCACCTCCTTGAACTGCCCGACGTGGCGCCCGGCATCGCCGCGCTGGTCGAGCTTGCCCTCGACCACCGCCTGCGCGATGCGGCGCACGTCTTCGATCAGCAGGTTCAGCGGATCGATCACCGCATCCAGGGTGGCATTGACGCCCTCGACGATGCGCCGGTATTCGCCGCTGTGCCGCGCGGCATCGGCGCGCACGTCGAGCTTGAGGCCGACCGCCGCATCCGAAAGCATGGTCGCGTCCGCCACCAGCGCGGACAGCGAGCCGCCGACGCGCTTGAAGCTGTCGTTGATGGTCGAGAACTGCGCCTGGACCTCCTTGGTGTACTGGTCGGCCGGCGGCAGGCTGTAGTCGAGGTCGAGGTCGCCCTTGCCCAGTTGTTCCAGGTTCCGCGCGACGACGCCGACCTGCCGCTCGGTGTAGCTCTTCACCCGCAGCGTCGGCGTCAGGTCGGTCACCGTCTCCACGTAGCCCACGGTCTCGCCCTTGGCGTTCAGCACCGGCGCGGTGTCCTGCTTGCAGTTCATGCCGCACCAGTCGAAGAAGCTCTCCTTCACGCCGACGCGCAGCTGCGCGATGCCGCAGTTCTTCGTCTTGCAGATGTTGGCATTCGCCGTC
>DASVZI010000182.1:0-19449 GCA_036391735.1 Rhodocyclaceae bacterium | reverse complement strand
AGCGGCCGCCGGCGCCGCCGCCGCCGCCTGCATCAGCTTGTCGAGCGGCAGGTAGAGCAGGTTGCCACCGCTCTTCGCATCGACCATGACCTTGCTGGTGTTCGCATACACCTGCTGCATGGTCTCGAGATAGAGGCGTTGGCGCATCACTTCCGGGGCCTTGTGGTACTCCACCAGAATCTGCTTGAACCGCGAGGCGTCGCCTTCCGCGGTGGCAATCATGCGCTGCTTGTAGCCGTCGGCCTCCTGCAGCAGCCGCGAGGCGGTGCCGCGCGCACGCGGGATGACGTCGTTGGCGTAGGCCTGGCCCTCGTTCTTCTGGCGCTCGCGATCCTGGCCCGCCTTGACCGCATCGTCGAAGGCCGCCTGCACCTGCTCGGGCGGCTGGGTGCTCTGCATGGTCACCGAGCGGATCTGGATGCCGGTCTCATAGTGATCGAGAATGTCCTGGATCAGCTTCTGCGTGTTCGCGGCGATGACGTCCCGTCCCTCGTAGAGCACGAAGTCCATCTTGCTCTTTCCGACCACTTCGCGAATGGCCGTCTCCGCCGCCTGCACCACGGTGTCGTCGGGGTGGCGGTTCTTGAAGATGTAGTTCATCGGGTCCTTGAGCAGGTACTGCACGGCGAACTCGACGCTGACGATGTTCTCGTCGTCCGTCAGCATCAGCGCCTCCTTGGGGACCTTGTTCTTCTCGGTGCCGCGATAGCCGATCTCGACCGTGCGGACGCCAGAGAGGTTGACCGTCTCGTGACTCTGGATGGGCCACGGCAGCCGCCAGCGCAGGCCCGGCTCGGTGGTCTCCTTGAAGCGGCCGAACTGCAGCACCACGCCGCGTTGGCTGGCATCGACGATGTAGAAGCCGCTGCCGAGCCACACGGCGACGATCAGCATGGCCAGCATGCCGATGCCGCCGCCGAATTGCCGGGGGCTCATGCTGGGCAGGGTGGGGCCGCCTCCACCGCCTTTGCGGCCGAACAGACCCGAAAGGCGCCGATTGAAGTCGCGCCACAGCTCGTCCAGATCGGGAGGGCCCTTGCCGTTACCTTTGTTGCCGCCGCCACTGCCCCAGCCAGGGTCGTTCAAGGACATGAGAATTCCTGAGATCACTTTGAAGTATCAATACTGAGGATCATTCGTCGTGGAGAGGCGCCGGATCGGCTTGCGCCTCGGCCCGCTTGCTGGCAACTTCGGCGAGAGCCGATCGCAACAAATCGAGTCCCGCACCGGTTTTCGCGCTGACGCGCACACGCGCGAGTCTATCATATTCGTCTCGCTCGACCCCCGGCTCCGCGTGGGTCGCGTCGATCTTGTTCCACACCACGACCTGGGGTACTTGCCCGGCGCCGATCTCCTCCAGCACCGCTGCGACGGCAGCCATCTGCTGGTCGCGATCCGGGCTCGACGAGTCGACGACGTGCAGCAGCAGATCCGCCTGGGCGGTCTCCTCCAGTGTGGCATGGAAGGCCGCCACCAGGGCGTGCGGCAGGTCGCGGATGAATCCCACGGTGTCCGAGATGACGATCTGGCCCGCGTCGGGAATGAAGAGGCGCCGTGATGTCGTGTCCAGTGTGGCGAACAGCTGATCGGCGGCATAGGCGCCCGCCTTGGTCAGCGCATTGAACAGCGTCGATTTTCCGGCGTTCGTATAGCCGACCAGGGATACCGCCAAGACCTCGTTGCGGTCGCGCGCGCGGCGGCGCACCTGGCGCTGGCGCTCGAGCTGCCTGAGCCGTTCCTTCAGCATGGTGACGCGCTTGCCGAGCAAGCGCCGGTCGGTCTCGAGCTGCTTCTCGCCCGGTCCGCGCAAGCCAATGCCGCCCTTCTGGCGCTCCAGGTGGGTCCAGCCGCGCACCAGCCGCGTAGCGAGATGCTGCAGCTGCGCCAGTTCGACTTGCAGCTTGCCTTCATGGCTGCGGGCGCGCTGAGCGAAGATGTCGAGAATCAGGCTGCTGCGATCCACGACACGCCGGCCGATCTCGCGCTCGAGGTTACGCTGCTGGCCCGGCGCCAAGTCGTGATTGAAGATGACCACATCGGCGCCGTGCAGGGTCGCGGCGTCCTTGATCTCCTGGACCTTGCCTTTGCCGGCAAAGGTCGCGGCGTCAGGACGGGCACGTTTGCCGGAAACGATATCAGCAGTGGACGCGCCCGCGCTGTCGACGAGCATGCGAAACTCCTCCAGCCGCTCGGCGAAATCCTTTTCGCCGAAATCGAGCTGGACGAGAACCGCGCTCTGGGAAGTACCGCTACCCGCGGCGGGCCGTTCAAACATCGGCCGCGCCAGTCGCCGGAATCACTCGCCGGGCGCTTCCTGGGAGAAATTGACCGGACGGGCGGGCACGACGGTCGAAATGGCGTGCTTGTAGACCATCTGGGTCACGGTGTTCTTCAGCAGCACCACGTACTGGTCGAACGACTCCACTTGCCCCTGCAGCTTGATGCCGTTGACGAGGTAGATCGACACTGGCACGTGTTCCCGACGCAGGGTATTGAGGAATGGGTCTTGAAGCAGTTGGCCTTTGTTGCTCATGGGTGGCCCCTCGGCTCTTTTTAAGAATCGGTAATGTACTCGATTTCGCGCATGCATGTACACATGCCCGGCTCGAACCGGCTAGTCCTTTTCGGCAAACGGATTCCGGGTCGTCTTGTATTGAATGCGCAGCGGCGTGCCCTGCAGCTTGAAGACTTCCATGAAGGTGTGCTCGAGATACCGCGTATAGGACGAGGGTATGCGGTCCAGGGCATTGCCGTGGACCACGATGATCGGGGGATTGCTGCCCCCCTGGTGCGCATAACGCAGCTTGGGCCGCGACAGTCCGTGCCGCGGCGGCTGTTGCTTCTGCACGGCGTCGAGCAGGACGCGAGTGAGCTTGGGCGTCGCCAGCTTGATCATCGCCGCCGCCCAGGCCTTGTCCACCGAGGCCAGCAACCCGCCGATGCCCTGCCCTTCGAGCGCGGAGATGTAGTGGAGGCGGGCGAACCCGAGGAAGTTCAGCTTGCGGTTGATGTCCGCCTTGACGCGTTCGCGGCGGTAGCTGTCGACGGCGTCCCATTTGTTCACCGCGATCACGAGCGCGCGCCCGGCCTCGACGCAGAAACCGGCGATGTGCGCATCCTGGTCGGAAATGTCCTGGCTGGCATCGACCATCAGGACGACCACGTTGGCCTGCTCGACCGCCTGCAGCGTCTTGATGACCGAAAACTTCTCGACGGCCTCGAAGACCCGCCCCTTGCGGCGCAGCCCGGCCGTGTCGATCAGTGTGTAATGCTTGCCGCCGCGTTCGAAAGGCACTTCGATGGCGTCGCGCGTCGTGCCCGGCATGTCGAAGGCGATGACGCGCTCCTCGCCGAGCAGGGTATTGATGAGCGTGCTCTTGCCGACGTTGGGTCGACCGGCAATGGCGACGCGCGGCCCCATTCCAGCCAGCGCGTCGTCCGGCTCGATAGGGAACGGATCGAGCACGAGGTCCATCAGTTCGCGCACGCCGTCGCCATGCGCCGCGGAAATGACGCGCGGCTCCCCGCAGCCGAGCTCGTGAAACTCCGCCGCCACCATTTCTCGGCGCATGCCCTCGGCCTTATTCACCACCAGATGCAAGGGCCGCTGGGCGCGACGCAGCCGGTCGGCGATGGCGGCGTCCTGGGGCGTCAGGCCGGCGCGGCCGTCGACCACGAACAACAGCACATCGGCTTCCGCGATCGCGGCCTCCGCCTGGCGCGCCATCTCGTGGACGATACCTTCCTTGGCGCTCGGCTCGAAGCCGCCGGTGTCGACGACGAGAAACGCCTTGTCGCCGACGCGCCCATGGCCGTAGTGGCGATCGCGCGTCAGCCCCGGCAGGTCGGCCACCAGCGCATCGCGCGACTTGGTAAGGCGATTGAACAGCGTGCTCTTGCCGACATTGGGCCGGCCGACGATGGAGATGGTGGGTTTCAATTGGACACTACTCGACGGCCAGCGCGAAGAGCCCGCCGTTCTTCGTCTGCACCAGGAAGCCGCCTGGAATCCGCTGCGGATCGGCTGCGATGGGGCTGCCATCGGTCGCCAGCCGCGCCGCGAAGGAGCCGTCGTCCCGCCGGATCACATGAACGTAACCCTGGATGTCGCCAACCGCAACGCGGCTGCCGACGGCAAGCGGACGCGAAAGGCTGCGCAGCGCCAGTTTGTCCTGTTTCCAGACGCTGCTGCCGGTCTCGCGGTCGAACGCGAGCACGTTCCCCTTGTCGTCGCTGACATAGACGTTCCGGTCATCGAGGTCCAGTCCGGAGCGGCTGGACAACTCCTTGGTCCACATCGGCCCACCCGATTTGAGGTCGAAACAAGCCACCCGCCCCTGGTATGCGGCGGCGCATGCCTGGCGACCGCTGATCGCGGGATTGCTGGTGATGTCCGCGATGCGCTCGAGCTCGGTCGAGCCCTTGGGCAGGGCCACGGTGCCCTCCCATGCCGCGGCGCCGTTGGCGGGATTGATCAGAACCAACTTGCCGCCGGGGAAGCCGGCGAATATCGCGCCGGGCAGGGCCAGCACACCGACGCTGGTTCGCAGCGTCAGCGCCGGCGTGTTGCGCTGGTACACCCAGCGGCGGCGGCCGTCCGCCGCATCGTAGGCGAAGATGCGCGAATCGCCGGACCGCACGATCACCAAGCCGTCGGCGAGCGCCGGTGCGGCGAGGATGTCCGACGAGGTATGGGTCTTCCATATCTCTTTGCCGGTAGCGGCATCGAAGGCCAGTACCTCGCCCTTGATCGTTCCCACCACGACGGTCTTGCCGTCCGAACCGACGCCGCCGGAAATCGGCTGGCCGGCGGAAATGCGCCATACCTGCCTGCCGTCCTCGATGCGCATCACCGAACCATCCTTGGCGGCGGCGAATACGGCGCCGTCGACTACCGCGGGCGTGAAGGTGAACTCGCCGGCGCTGCCGACATTGGCTTGCCACAGGACACGGATCTGCGCCGTGGCATTGAAGGTCGGCAGTTCCGCGATCTTCACCTGCGGCTTGGACGACGAGAACGGATTGACCTTGTCCACGACATCGCTGACGGTCGAGCAGCCGCCTAGCGCGAGCGCCACCGGCATCGCCATCGCCATGAGGAAGCGCTGCTTCACTTGGCGTTCCCCATGGCTTCCAGCTTCGACCGGACAATGTCGCGGTAGGGCTGCAGCTGGGAGGTCCCGCCGCGCGCGAGTTCGTCCATCTTGGTCAGGGCCGCCTGGTAGGCGGCCTTCGCGTCGCCCGCCCTGCCCTGCGCAGCAAGAACGTCCCCCTTGAGTTCGTCGTAGCGGGGCACCAGGGTGCCGCTGGGTTCCTTGGCCAACTGTTTGAGCGCGTCGTCATAGGCCTTGTCGTCGAGCATCAGCGCAGCCAGGCGCAACCGGGCGAGGTCTCGCGATGCATCGTCCCCCGCATTGTCCGCCGCCCAGCTCAGTTCGGCACGCGCCGTCTTGGCATCGCCGGCATCCGCCTGCACGCGAGCCGAAAGCAGCGCGCCCAATCCCGCATAGGAGGTTCTGCCGTACTTGTCGATGAGTTCGCCGGCAATGTCGCGCACGCGCTTGGCGTCGCCCGTGGTCGCCGCCTGCTGCATGGCGACGTAGAGTGAGGACGCCTGCCCTGCCTGCTTGCGCTGCCAGAAGTTCCAACCCTGCCATGCCAGCGCCACCAGCGCCGCCGCCACCATGACGGCGGTGACGAGGTTGCCGTGCATCTTCCACCAGGTCTTCAGTTCGTCGAGCTGTTCCTGTTCTTCGAGGTCATACGTTGCCATCGTCGTCATCCCATTCGTATAGCCATGCGCCGACCGCGTCGGCGAGTTCGTCAAAATCGATGCGGCGCTGCTCTGCCTGGTCGCGCAGCGTCTTCAGACCCACCTGATTGGCGGCCGCCTCGTCGTCGCCGACGATCACCGCAAGCAAGGCCCCCGAGGCGTCGGCTTTCTTCATCTGCGACTTGAATCCACCGCCGCCGCAATGGAACTGCACGGCGAACCCCGCGTCGCGAAGCCGCTCTGCGGCGCGAAAAGCCAGGCTGGTTGCCCGCTCGCCCTGATGGACGACGTACACGTCCGGCACCGGCCGGGTGTGCTGGTTGCCCTGGTCGCGCCACAGGGCCAGCAGCCGCTCGATTCCCATGGCGAAGCCGCAGGCGGGCTGCGGCTTGCCGCCCAACTGCGCCACCAGGCCGTCATAGCGGCCGCCGGCGCAAACGGTTCCTTGGGCGCCCAGTTCATCGGTCACCCATTCGAACACCGTGAGGTTGTAGTAGTCGAGTCCGCGCACCAGCCGCGGATTCACGCGGCTCGGAATCCCGCTATCGCGCAGCAGCGCCTGGACGCCTTCGAAATGCTTGAGCGATTCCTCGCCGAGGAAGTCGATCAGCTTCGGCGCGCCCTCGACGATCTCCTGCATATGGGGATTCTTGGTATCGAGGATGCGCAAGGGATTGGTATGCAACCGCCGTTGCGCATCGGCGTCCAGCTTGTCTCCGAATCCGGAAAGGTAGGCGATCAGTTCGGCACGATGGCGCGCGCGCTCCTCGGGTTGTCCCAGGGAGTTGATCTCGAGCCGAATGCCGGTGAGACCCAGGTCGTCCCACAGGCGTGCGCACATGACGATCTGCTCGGCATCGATGTCCGGGCCGGGGTAACCGAGCGCTTCGACGCCGACCTGGTGGAACTGTCGATAGCGGCCCTTCTGCGGACGCTCGTGCCGGAACATCGGCCCCATGTACCAGAGGCGGCGCGGCGCCTCATAAAGAAGGTTGTGCTGCAGCACGGCGCGAACGCATGATGCGGTACCTTCGGGGCGCAGCGTCAACTGCTCGCCGTTGAGGCTATCGGTGAAGGAATACATTTCCTTCTCAACGATGTCGGTGACTTCGCCGATGGCGCGGGCGAACAGCGGCGTCGGCTCGACCACCGGCATGCGAATCGGGCGGTAGCCGTAGGCGTTCAGCCAATCGCGCACCTGTTCCTCGAACTGCTCCCACAGTTCGGCTTCGTCGGGCAGGATGTCATTCATCCCACGGATGGCTTGGAGTATCTGGCTCATGAGGCTCTGCGCGCGGGATACTTGCGCGCGACGTATTCGTCGATAATGTTCTTGAATTCGGTGGCGATGCCTTCGCCGCGCAGTGTGGCGACGCGCTCGCCGTCGGCGTACACGGGCGCGACCGGCTCTTCCCCGTTGCCCGGCAGCGAAATGCCGAGATTGGCGTGCTTGCTCTCGCCCGGCCCGTTCACGACGCAGCCCATGACGGCGAGCGTCATGGTCTCCACCCCGCTGCGCGCCAGCTGCCATTCGGGCATCTTTTCGCGCACGTAGGCCTGGATGTCCTGCGCCAGTTCCTGGAAGGTGGTGCTGGTGGTGCGTCCGCAGCCCGGGCAGGCGGCGACCATCGGCACGAACGCGCGCAGCCCCATGGTCTGAAGGATTTCCTGCGCCACCACGACTTCGCGGCTGCGGTCGCCGTTCGGCTCGGGCGTCAGGGAGATGCGAATGGTGTCGCCGATGCCTTCCTGCAGCAGCACGGCGAGTGCCGCCGTCGACGCGACGATCCCCTTGCTGCCCATGCCTGCCTCGGTGAGCCCCAAATGGAGCGGATAATCGGAGCGAACGGCCAGCTCGCGGTAGACGGCGATCAGATCCTGTACCCCGGACATCTTGCACGACAGGACGATCGCATCGCCCGGCAGACCGAGCTCCTCGGCGCGCACCGCGGATTCGAGCGCGGAGGCGACCATTGCCTCGTGCATGATGCCGCGTGCATCCTTCGGCACCGCTCGCGCGGCATTCTCGTCCATCACGCGCGCCAAGAGCTGCTGATCCAGGCTGCCCCAATTGACGCCGATGCGCACCGGCTTGCTGTACCTGCAGGCGATGTCGACGATCTGCGCGAACTGCTCGTCGCGACGCGCGCCTTTGCCTACGTTGCCGGGGTTGATGCGCAGCTTGGCCAGCGCCTCGGCGCACTCCGGCACTTCGGACAGCAGCTTGTGGCCGTTGAAGTGGAAATCGCCGATCAACGGCACGTCTAGGTTCATGGCCGCCAGGCGCTCGCGGATGCGCGGCACTGCCGCAGCGGCTTCCCGCGTATTGACGGTGATGCGCACCAGCTCAGACCCGGCGCGCGCCAGCTCGGCGCACTGCATGGCGGTGGCGAAGACATCGGCCGTATCGGTATTGGTCATGGACTGGACGACGACCGGCGCCCCGCCTCCCAGGGCGACTTGTCCCACCATGACGCGGCGGGTGCCGCGGCGCGGCAGAGGGCCGGCCGTTACGGCAACGGGTTCGGGCATCACTCGAGCGTCAGGCGCGCCACTTCGGCGCGGGTGTAGGGCTTGAGGTCGATCTGCCGGTCATCGTAGGTCAATTCGACCTTGGCCGCGTTTCCGATGACGACCTGGAACGGTGGTTTGCCGGACACCGCCTGGCGCGTTCCAGCAGCATTTTCCGCCGAGAAGACGACGCGGTGCGTCGCGTCGGTCACTTCGACCCATGATTTTTCCTGGAACACGAAAACGAGCTGGTGCGTGTCCGGCGGTATGGTCGCGGGCGGAGCTTGCGTGGCCGGCGAGGCGGCCGGTGTCCCCGGTTCGGCCCCGGGCGTCGCGGCAGGGGCCGGTTCGACGCGGATGTCGGGCGCGTTAATCGCGGTTTCGGGCGCGGGCGCCACGGGAGCGGGGGTCTCGGTCGACGCCGGCGCGGACTTGGACGGCATGGTATCGAGCGTCGGACCGCCCAAATAGTGCCAGCCGGCCAATACGATGGCGAGCACGGCCAGAACGGCAGACCCGTACAGCATCGGCCGCGACGAGCGGCTGCCCGCCGCCACCGGGGTGGCGGCGACACCCATGTTCTGCGGCGCGCGGACGTCGGCCGGCGCTGCCGGCATCTGGGCGTCGAGCATGGCCAGCAGCGGCGCCGGGTCGAGCTTCAGCAATTTGGCATAGCTGCGCACGAAGCCGCGCTGGAAGGTCGATCCAGCCGGCAGGGCGGCGAAGTCGTCGGCTTCCAACGCCTCGATCTGACGCGGGCTGAACTTCAGCGACTGTGCAACTTCGAAGACCGTGAGCTTCCTCGCCTCGCGCGCTTCACGCAGGAAACCGCCGGGCAGCGGCGGCGGTTCCTCGGGGGGCAGGGACATTTCGGAGATGCCGTCGTCCGGCATGCGCGCGGCATCCTGCATCTGGTTGGCTTCGCTGTCGTTCACTCGTACTGTCCCTGCATGAGTTTCTGGTACTCGGGAGACCCCTGGAACTTACGCCGCATCTGGGCCGCATAGCGCGCCTCGCCTTCGCGATCGCCAATCTTGCGCTCGATGCGCAGCGCGAGCCAAGTGGTTTCCGCGGTCGGCTCTACCGCCTTGTTAACCTCGCCCACGAGGCGGCGTGCCTCGCTGTAGCGGCCCTTGCGGTAGTAAATGTCCGCCAGCCAGTACTTGGCCTCGTTGCTCGCCGGATCGACGCGCACTGCCTTGGCGAGGAAGTCCTCTGCGGCGGTTTCGTCTTGCAGCTTCAGATAGCAGAGCCCAAGTGCCGTCATGGCCTTCGCCGGCGTCGTATACAACGGATTCTTGATGGCAGCCATGAAGTGGGGAACCGACTCCTTGACCCGCTCCGTCTGGCACAGGAACCAGCCGTAGTTGTTGTTGATCTCGGGGTCGTTCGGCGCCAGTCGCAGCGCCCGCCGAAACTCCTCGTCGGCCGCCGCGTTCTCGCGCAGGTTCATGAGGACGAGGGCGAGCAGGTTGTACGCGGGCGCGTAGCTCGGTTCGGCTCCGATGGCGATGCGCGCCTCGTCCTGCGCCACGCCGAAGCGTCCGGCTTCCAGGTACAGCGCACCGAGTTCGGTGTGCACCTTCGCCCGCTGCTGCGTCTCGCTCGTCGTCGCCTGCTGCGACACGGCCTGCTCGGCCGTCGTAGTGGAGACGCCGGTTCCGGTGGTCGCGCAACCGGCTATCAGCAAGACGACAAGGCTAGATACCAGGACTCTCATGCGGCGGCCTCCGTGGAGCGGCGCGCCATGGAGACGATGCGCCGCGATTTGTCCCGCACCTGCCCGGCCAGTTGTCCGCAGGCGGCGTCGATGTCGTCGCCGCGCGTCTTGCGCACGGTTGCGACACGACCTGCCGCGAGCAGGATTTCCTGGAAGCCGCGGATGCGCTCGGCCGGCGAGCGCTTGAAGCCGGAATGCGGGAACGGGTTGAAGGGAATCAGGTTGAATTTGCACGGCACCGTGCGCGTGAGCTGCAGCAGCGCCCGGGCATGGGCGTCGCTGTCGTTGATGCCGTCGATCATGACGTACTCGAAGGTGATGAAGTCGCGCGGCGACTTCTCGAGATAGCGACGGCAGGCGGCCATGAGCTGCGCCAGCGGATACTTGCGATTGAGCGGCACCAGGCGGTCGCGCAAGGCGTCATCGGGGGCATGAAGCGACACGGCGAGGGCCACCGGAACGGTGTCGCCCAGCCGATCGATGGCCGGCACGATGCCCGAGGTCGACACGGTCACGCGCCGCCGCGACAAGCCGTAGGCATGATCGTCGAGCATCAGGCGCAGCGCATGCACGACGTTGTCGAAGTTGGCCAAGGGCTCGCCCATGCCCATCAGGACGACGTTGCTGATGGCGCGGTCTTCTTTCGGCGTGACGCCGAGCGCGCGATTCGCCTGCCACAACTGGCCGATGATCTCGGCCGTCGTCAGGTTGCGGTTGAAGCCCTGCTTGCCGGTGGAGCAGAAGGCGCAATCGAGCGCGCAGCCCGCCTGCGTCGAAATGCACAGCGTGCCGCGATCGTCTTCGGGGATGAAAACGGATTCGACCGCATTGCCGCCGCCGACGTCGAAGAGGAACTTGCGCGTGCCATCGTCGGAAAGGCGATCGCTGATGAGCGGCGGCGGCTCGACCGCCGCCGTCTGTTCGAGCTTCTCGCGCAGGCTTTTCGCGATGTCGGTCATTGCCGCAAAACGATCCTGCCCGAATTGATGCACCCAGTGCAGCACCTGGCGCGCGCGAAAGGGCTTCTCGCCCTGCTGCGCGAACCAGGCCGTCAAGCCCTCGGCATCGAAATCGAGCAGGTTTACAGCCATGGCGCGATCAGCGGCCGGCGAAGACGTTGAGCGCCGGGAAGAAGTAGGCGATTTCCACCGCCGCGGTGTCGGCACCGTCGGAGCCATGCACGGCGTTGGCGTCGATGCTCTGGGCGAAGTCGGCGCGGATGGTGCCCTTGTCGGCCTTTTTCGGATCGGTGGCGCCCATCAGTTCGCGGTTCTTCGCGATGGCGTTCTCGCCTTCCAGCACCTGGATCATCACGGGACCCGACGTCATGAACTTGACCAGATCGTTGAAGAAGGGACGGCCCTGATGCACGGCGTAGAAGCCGGCGGCTTCGCGCTCGGACAGGAAGGCCATGCGGGCGGCGACGATCTTCAGACCGGCGTTCTCGAAGCGGGCGTAAATCTGGCCGATCACGTTCTTGGCCACGGCATCGGGTTTGATGATCGACAGGGTGCGTTCAACAGCCATCAGAATCTCCAGCAATAGGGTTGGTAAAATCGGGTAACTTCTTATTTTATCGCACTTCTCCCGCGCGAATCGACCGCTCTGGAAAGAAAAAGGCCCGGCCGGAGCCGGGCCTCGAATGCCGCCTGCGGCGGCTACATCATGCCCAGGTACCGCGGGAACCAGATCGACAGACCGGGCCAGTAGGTCACCAGCAGCAGGAAGCAGAGCATCGACAGCAGCCACGGCCATACGGCAATGGTCAGCTCGGTGATGCCCATCTTGGTGACGCCCGAGGCAACGTAGAGGTTGAGCCCGACCGGCGGATGGCACATGCCGACCTCCATGTTCACCACCATGATGATGCCGAAGTGCACCGGGTTGATGCCCAGCTTCATCGCCACCGGGAACAGGATAGGCGCGAAGATCAGCACGATCGAGGACGGCTCCATGAAGTTGCCGGCCGCCAGCAGCAGCACGTTCACCGCCAGCAGGAAGGCCACCGGGCCGAGGCCCTGGCTGAGCATCCAGTCCGCCAAGGTCTGCGGAATGTTCTCGTTAGTCATGATGAACGAGAACATCACGGCGTTGGTGATGATGTAGAGCAGCATCGCGCTCATGTTGGCCGAATTGAGCAGCACCTTCGGGACATCCTTGAGCTTCATGTCGCGGTAGACGAACACCGCCACGAAGAAGGCGTAGACGGCGCTCATCGCCGCCGCCTCGGTCGGCGTGAAAATGCCCGTGTAGATGCCGCCCATGACGATGATGATGAGCAGCAGACCCCAGATGGAATCGCGGAAGGCCTTGAACCGCTCGGCCCAGGTGGCGCGCGCCTGGCGTGGGTAGCCGAACTTGCGCGCGCGATACCAGGTGACGCTACCAAGGACGGTGGCGAGCACGATGCCCGGAACGACCCCGGCCATGAACAGGGCTCCGACCGAAGTGTTGGTTGCCACGGCGTACATCACCATGACGATCGACGGCGGAATGAGGATGCCGAGGGCCCCCGAGGTGGTGATGATGCCGGCACCGAAGCGCGTCGGGAAGCCCGCCTTCACCATGGCCGGCAGCAGGATCGAGCCGATCGCCACGACGGTGGCCGGCGACGAACCTGACACCGCGGCGAACAGCGCGCAGGCCAGCACGCCCGCGAGGCCGAGGCCGCCGTTCCAGTGGCCGACCATCGAGGTAGCGAACAGGATCATGCGCCGCGCCACGCCGCCGTGCGTGAGGAAGTTGCCGGCGAGGATGAAGAACGGGATCGCCATGATCTCGAAGTTCTCTATGCCGGTGAACAGCTTCAGCGCCACCGACTCGAGCGGCACCTGGGTCATGGTGAACAGGAAGGTCAGCACCGTCAGGCCGAGCGAGATCGAGATCGGCATGCCGGTGAGCATGAGGGCCAGCAGGAGCCCGAAGATGATGGCGGCGTTCATTGCTTGCCTCCCTCGTCTTCGTCCTCGCCGAGCATCGGATGCTTGATGTCGTGCGGATGCAGGTTGTCGTCCATGTCGTAAACGTTCACGTCGACCGGCATCTCCTTCGCCTCGATGCCGTCAACATGACCGTGATCGTGATGCGGCAGCTCGCCGGAGCGGATGAAGTGGTAGGTCACCTGCAGGAAACGGAAGCACATCAGCGACGAACCGAGCGGTACGGCCGAGTAGACCAGCCAGGTGGGCCATTCCAGATCGGGCGTCGTCGGACCTTCCGGCAAATCGCCGGGGTCCATGCCGAACGCGTGGAGCAAGGCGTAGTGCGCCCCGTTGTCCCAGATGAAGCGCCCGCCGAAAGTGGCGACGATGCCGGTGAATGCGGCGCCCGCCAACAGGCCGAAAACGATGACCTTGAAGCGGTTGCGATCCGACAGGCGGTTGATCAGGACGTCGACGCCGACGTGGATGCCCGTGCGCACGCCATAGGCAGCGCCAAACTTGGCCATCCAAACGAACATGATGATGCAGAGCTCCTGGGCCCAGCTGAAGTTGAGCGACAACAGCCAATCCTGCAGGCCGGGGATCGCGAGCCCCGACATGTAGCGATGGATCACCGCGGCAAAGGTAATCAGCGTGGCGCCACCCATGAGGAACGTGATGAGCCATTCCTCGAGGTGATCGAGTATCTTCATTCTCTCCTCCCCGTGCGCATGCCCGCCGCACGAAGGTGCGGCGGGATCTCATGCAGCCGGTTGTTACAGTTTGGCCGGATCGAAGCCGGTTTCTTTGTAGATCTGCTGGATCAGGTCCTTGCCGATGCGGTCGGCCTGCTCCTGATGCACCTTGACCAGCGCCTTCTTCCAGGCCCTCTTCTCGTCGTCGGTGAGGTTGATGATTTGGCTCTTGCCGGACTTCCTGACGGCCTCGAGCGCATTCTCGTTGTCCTTCTTGGCCTCGTCGTCGGCGACCTTGGTGGCATCCTTCATCGCGCCTTCCAGAATCGTACGGATGTCCGCCGGCAGCCCTTCCCAGAACTTCTTGTTGACGATCACCGCGTAGCCGAGATAGCCGTGGTTGGACACCGTCACATACTTCTGCACTTCATGCATCTTTTGAGTGTAGAGGTTGGACGGCGGGTTCTCGGTGCCATCCACGACGCCGGTCTGCAGGGCCTGGTAGACCTCGGAGAAGGCCATCACCTGGGGAATCGCGCCGAGCGCCCGCATTTGGGAATCGAGCACCTTGGACGATTGGATGCGCATCTTGAGGCCGCGGAAGTCCTGCGGCATGCGCAGCGGCTTGTTGGCGCTCATGACCTTGAAGCCGTTGTCCCAGTAGGCCAACCCGATGATGCCCTTCGGCTCGAGCTTCTTCAGGAGTGCCGCGCCGATCGGGCCTTGCGTCACTTTGTGCAGCTCGGTGTAGTCGTCGAAGATGTACGGCAGGTCGAAAGCCTCGAACTCCTTGACGCCGAGAGGCGCGAACTTGGCAAGCGACGGCGCGAGCATCTGCACGGCGCCCAACTGCAGCGCCTCCATCTCTTCCTTGTCCTTGTAGAGCTGGCTGTTCGGGTAGACCTCGACCTTCACCCGACCTTTGGTCCGCTCTTCGGCGAGCTTCTTGAAGTACTCCGCCGCGTGGCCTTTCGGGGTATCGACCGCGACCACGTGGCTGAACTTGATGACGATCGGCTGCTGGGCGAATGCCGCCAGCGAGAACGCCGCGGCCGCAAGGCCGACGACGAGGGTGCGAATTTTCATGGTTCTCCTCCAGGTTGGCCCCATTCGGGGATTTGGCGATTTTGGGGAGGGCGCGTGGGGCGCGCTATTGTGGTTTTCCGCAGCCCCCCGTCCCGGCGGAGACCGCGCTACCATCGGGTCCATGCAAACCGCCGCCGCTTCCGAAGCCAGGCCCCATTCCGCCCCAAATTGGCTTTGGCTGCTGCCGCGGCTGGCATTCGTGATGTTCGTCGGTGTCGTCGTTGCCCTGCTCTGGCTCTACGACCGGTCCGAGCGGGAGGAGCAGCGCGCCATTCTCATCAACGACGTGCTGTCGCTCGAGCAGGACATTCACTTCCAGTTGAGCCGCAATGAAGAACTGCTCGGGCAGATAGGCCCCAGCGAGGCTGCCACCGCGAAGCGCTTTGAAGCCTATGCGGGCACCCTGCTGGGCAATGGCACAGGCTTGCTCCGTATCATTTGGGTCGGTCCGGATGATCGCATCGCGCGCGTCTTTCCCGGCTACGTCGATGCAGCGGCGATCGGCGAGAGCGCCAAGACGATACCCGCGCCGGAGACCCTGCGTCTCGCCAAGTCCCTCGGCAATCCCACCTATAGCCCGTCCTATCCCGTAATTGGCAGCGATTGGCAGTTCGAAGTCCATGTTCCCGTGTTCCGCGAAGGGCGGCTCGCAGGCGTCACGGTCGGCGTCTATTCGATCCGCCACCTGCTGGACGACAGCATTCCCTGGTGGCTTGCCGAGCGTTATCGCATCAGTGTCGTGGATACGTCGGGCGCTCACTTGGGCGACCGGTCGAAGGTCGAACCGGTGGAGGAGTCCAACGGCTACGAGATCCCCTTCGAGCCGCCTGGCCACGGGCTGTCGCTGCGGACCGTTCCGTATCGCCTGCCGCCTCCATTGGCGGGCCGCCTGCTCGGCGGCACCCTCGTCGTGCTGGCCGTCGTCGTTCTCTGGAGTCTCTGGGCCCTGCGACGGCACGTGCAGCAGCGCCACTTGGCGGAAGCGGCCCTGCGCAACGAGCATACGTTCCGCAAGGCAATGGAAGATTCCCTGCAGACCGGCATGCGGGCGCGCGACCTCGCCGGCCGAATCACCTACGTCAATCCGGCCTTTTGCCGGATGGTTGGCTGGAGTGCCGAAGAACTCGTCGGCCGCGCACCGCCCATGCCCTATTGGCCCGACGAGTTCTTTGCCGAAACCCGCGAACTGCACGACCGGATTCTTGCCGGTGAAGGCCCCGATGAAGTGTTCGAACTCAAGTTCAAGCGGCGCAACGGCGAGCTTTTCGACGTGCTGATCCACGAAGCCCCGCTGATCGACGCCGATGGCCGGCACACCGGCTGGATGGGTTCGCTTATCGACGTGACCGAACGCAAGCGCGCCGAGGAGTTGGCGCGCCGACAGCAGGAGCAATTGCAGGCGACGGCCCGCCTCGTCGCCATGGGCGAAATGGCGTCGAGCCTGGCGCATGAACTCAACCAGCCCCTTGCGGCGATCGCAAGTTACAGCACGGGCTGTCTCAATTTGATCGATTCGGGCACGGCCGATCCAGCCGAGCTGAAGACGGCATTGCAGAAGAGCGCCACCCAGGCCCAGCGGGCCGGACGGATCATCCATCGCATCTACGAGTTCGTGCGCCGCTCCGAGCGGAAGTCCGAAGAGTTCGACGTCGGCGCTGTCATCGACGAAGTGATGAGCCTGGTCGAGCCCGATGCACGGCGAGCGGGCGTGAAGACGATCGTTGAGTTGGGCGAGTTGCCGCCGATCCGGGGCGACCGCGTACTCATCGTCCAGACGTTGTTGAACCTCGTTCGCAACGGCATTGAATCGATGGCAACCGCAAGTGAGAATCGCACATTGAAAGTGGCAGCGCATGCCGACAGGCAGGCGGTCTACGTCGATATCACCGATTGCGGCTGCGGCATTGCACCCGAGGTCGCCGTCCGGCTCTTCGAGCCCTTCTTCACCACCAAGGCGGAAGGCATGGGCATCGGTCTCAACATTTGTCGCTCCGTCGTGGAGGCGCACCAGGGACGGCTTTGGTTCGAGCCAGGCCCGGACGGTGGTAGCATCTTCCACGTCCAGTTCCCAAGACCGCCTTCATGAGCATTGCTCATCTGGTTGACGATGACGAGGCGATTCGAGACGCGCTCAGCTGGCTGCTGCGCTCGCGCGGCATTGCATCGAGGAGCTGGGCTTCGGGCGAGGCGTTCCTCGCCGATTACCGTCCCGATATGCGCGGCTGCCTGGTTCTCGACATCCGCATGGGCTCCATCAGCGGCCCCGAACTGTTTGCCCAATTGCGGGCGCGGGGCTGCCGCATGCCGGCGATCTTCCTTACTGGGCATGGCGACGTGCCGAAGGCCGTCGACGCCATCAAGAAGGGAGCTTTCGACTTCATCGAAAAGCCGTTCAACGACAACGAACTCGCGGACCGGGTGATTGCCGCGCTGCGCGCCGACGAGGAACTAAGTTCGGTAGCTGCGACGACTGCGACCATCGAAGCCCGACTCGCTTCTCTCACGGCCCGGGAGCGAGCCGTCATGGAGCGGGTGCTCGCTGGGAAATTCAACAAGGTCATCGCGGACGAACTGAATATCGCGATGAGGACCGTCGAGGTGCACCGCTCGCGGGTGTTCGAAAAGATGGGGGTACGTTCCGCGGTCGACCTTGCGCAGGTCATCGCCCAGGTCGCAGCGCGATCCGATCAGGCGTCGTCCTGAAACTCGACCCATACCTTCCCGGCGTGCCGATGGATGCGCCAGTTTCCGAACAACGCGGACGGGTGCCGATCCGTCCTGGCGTGGAGGAGTTGGCGCAGGATTTCGCGCAGGCGCTCCTCGCTCGGAATGCCGATGTGGCGGCGCTGCAGCAGGTAGCGCAGGGCATTTCTGGCGCGCGGCTCCGAAAGTGCGTCCAGGGTCGCCACGTCGACTGGAAACCCGCCATCGCCGCCAAGATCGGCTAAGGCCAGTTCGTCGAGCAGCGTACGGGCCTCGGCAAAGCGCTTTGAGGCGGCGGCGAGATTGGCCGCGCAGCCGGGGAAGCGCTCTTCGAGGCCGGCGATGACGGAGTGCCGCAGATGATTGCGCGAGAATGTGGTATCCGCATTGGTCTCATCCTCCACCCAGACCAGCGAATGGCTTCGTGCGTATTGCGCGATATCCTGACGGCCCACGCTCAGCAGCGGCCGCAGCAGCCGCCCATTGGTTTCCGCCATGCCCGCCGCACCTGCCAATCCGGTGCCGCGCAGGAGGTTGAAGAGCATCGTTTCGGCCTGATCGTCGCGATGGTGGGCCAGCGCAATCCAATCGGCTTCGATTCCTGCGAAGGCCGCGTGCCGCGCCCGGCGCGCAGCCGCCTCGAGACCATCCGCAGAGCCCCGTTCCACTTCGACCCGGGCGATCGCGAGAGGAATTTCTGCGGCCTGGCAGAGGTCCCGACAATGGCTTTCCCACGTATCCGCGTTATCGCTGATCGCGTGGTGGACGTGAACCGCGCCCAACCTGAGCTGGTAGCGCCCGGCCTGTCCGATCAACGCGTGCAACAGGACGACCGAGTCGACGCCACCGGACAATCCAACGACGACACGCTGCCCGACGCCGACGTTGCGGGCAAGGCAGTCGTCGACAGCTGCGGCAATCCCTTCAGTGAAGCTGTTCTTTGAATTTCCCATAGCCCATCAGGCGCTCGAAACGGCGCTCGATGAGTTCTTCCTGCGAAAGTCCCGCCACCTGTTTGAGCGCATCCTGTAGCGCCTTTTTCAGGGACAGGGCTGCCGCACGGTGGTCACGGTGGGCGCCGCCTAAGGGTTCGTTGACGATGCGATCGAGCAGCCCCAGCGTCTTCAAGCGAGCTGCCGTTATGCCCATCGTCTCAGCGGCTTCCGCGGCCTTTTCGGCGCTCTTCCACAGAATGGACGCACAGCCTTCCGGCGAGATGACCGAGTAAGTCGAATACTGCATCATCAGAACGGCATCGCCAACGGCAATAGCGAGTGCGCCACCAGAACCGCCTTCGCCGATGATGGTGGATATCAGAGGGACCTTCAATTCGGCCATTACATATAAGTTGTGACCGATCGCTTCCGACTGGCCGCGTTCTTCCGCATCGATACCCGGATAGGCGCCGGGCGTATCGATGAAGGTAAACACCGGCATGCCGAACTTCTCGGCCAGCTTCATCAGGCGAAGCGCTTTGCGGTAGCCCTCCGGACGGGGCATGCCGAAATTGCGATGGATCTTCTCCTTGGTGTCGCGTCCCTTCTGATGACCGATCACCATGCACGACTGTCCATTGAACCGAGCCAGCCCGCCGACGATGGCGTGATCGTCCGCAAAGGCGCGATCGCCGTGCAACTCCTGAAAGTCGGTGAAGATGTGCTCGACGTAATCGAACGTGTACGGTCGCTGCGGATGGCGAGCCACCTGCGCGATCTGCCAAGGTGTCAGCTTGGCATAAATGTCCTTCGTCAGCGCCTGGCTTTTGACCTCCAGGCGGCTGATCTCTTCGGAAATATCGACAGCAGAATCGTCCTGCACGAAGCGCAGTTGCTCGATCTTGTTTTCGAGCTCGGCAATCGGCTGCTCGAAATCGAGGAAGGTCGTTTTCATGGGGGCGGATTCTAGCAGCAGAAACGCAAACGCCCCTTACGGGGCGTTTGGTGGAGCAAGGGGAAGTCTGGCGTTGACCTACTTTCTCGCACGTAGTGTGCAATATCATCGGCGCGGAGGTGTTTCACGGTCCTGTTCGGGAAGGGAAGG
>DASVZI010000181.1:0-5321 GCA_036391735.1 Rhodocyclaceae bacterium | reverse complement strand
CGCGGCTGCCAGACCAAGGACGCGCCGATCCAGGACTGGGTCAAGCTCGCCGTCACCCGTGCCCGCCTGTCGAACACGCCGGCCGTGTTCTGGCTGGACAAGAAGCGCGGCCACGATGCGCAGATCATCGCCAAGGTCGAGAAGTACCTGAAGGACCACGACACCTCCGGCCTCGACATCCGCATCATGACGCCGGCCGACGCCTGCCGCTTCTCGCTGGAGCGCATCCGCAAGGGCCTCGACACCATCTCGGTGACCGGCAACGTGCTGCGCGACTACCTGACCGACCTGTTCCCGATCCTCGAGCTCAACACCAGCGCCAAGATGCTGTCGATCGTGCCGCTGATGAACGGCGGCGGCCTGTTCGAGACCGGCGCCGGCGGCTCCGCTCCGAAGCACGTCCAGCAGTTCCAGGAGGAGGGCTACCTGCGCTGGGATTCGCTCGGCGAGTTCCTGGCGCTGTGCGTGTCGCTCGAACACCTGGCGCAGACGCAGAAGAACGCCAAGGCCCAGGTGCTGGCCGAGACGCTAGACGAAGCCAACGGCAAGATCCTCGACAACGATCGTTCGCCCGCCCGCAAGGTCGGCCAGATCGACAACCGCGGCAGCCACTTCTACCTGGCGATGTACTGGGCCCAGGCCCTGGCCGCGCAGAGCAAGGACAAGGACCTGCAGGCCAAGTTCGCGCCGGTGGCGAAGTACCTCACCGAGAACGAAGCGAAGATCAACGCCGAACTGCTCGCCGCACAGGGCAAGCCGGTGGACATGGGCGGCTACTACGCGCCCGATTTCGCCAAGACGTCCGCTGCCATGCGTCCGAGCGCCACGCTCAACGCCGGCATCGCGATGCTTGGCTAACCCAAACCGGCGGGTGGCGGCATGGCCGCCCCCCGCCATTTTTTTGCCTAAAAGGACCCGATGACCATGCTTGAAGCCTATCGAGCCCATGTTGCCGAGCGCGCCGCGCAAGGCATCCCGCCCCTCCCGCTGACGCCCGCGCAGACCAAGGAACTCGTTGCGCTGCTGAAGAACCCGCCGAAGGGTGAGGAAGCCTTCCTCGTCGAACTCATCACCAACCGCGTACCCGCCGGCGTCGACGACGCCGCCAAGGTGAAGGCCGAGTTTCTCGCTGCCTGTGCCCGCGGCGAGGTGAAGAGCCCGATCTCCAAGGTGCGCGCGACCGAACTGCTCGGCACCATGCTCGGTGGCTTCAACATCAAGCCGCTGATCGACCTGCTCGCCGATGCCGAATGCGGCGCCACCGCGGCGCAGGCGCTCAAGCACACCCTGCTGATGTTCGACTACTTCGGCGACGTCAAGGCGCTGGCCGACAAGGGCAACGCGCATGCGAAGTCCGTCATGCAATCCTGGGCCGATGCCGAGTGGTTCACCTCCCGCGCCGGCGTGCCCGAAAGCCTGACCGTCACCGTCTTCAAGGTCTCGGGCGAGACCAACACCGACGACCTGTCGCCGGCCACCGACGCCTGGAGCCGCCCCGACATTCCGCTGCACGCGCTGGGCATGCTGAAGAACCCGCGCGCCGGCATCACGCCGGACGACGCCGGCAAGGTCGGCCCGGTCAAGCTGCTGCAGGAACTCAAGGCCAAGGGTCATCTCGTCGCCTATGTCGGCGACGTCGTGGGCACCGGTTCATCGCGCAAGTCCGCCACCAACTCCGTGCTGTGGTGGACCGGCGAGGACATTCCCTTTGTCCCGAACAAGCGCTTCGGCGGCGTCTGCCTGGGCTCCAAGATCGCCCCGATCTTCTTCAACACCATGGAAGACGCCGGCGCGCTGCCGGTGGAACTCGACGTTTCGCAGATGGAAATGGGCGACGTGATCGAACTTCGTCCGCTCGAGGGCAAGGCGCTCAAGAACGGCAAGGTGATCGCCGAGTTCAAGATCAAGTCCGACGTGATCTTCGACGAAGTGCGCGCCGGCGGCCGCATCAACCTGATCGTCGGCCGCGGCCTCACCGCCAAGGCGCGCGAAGCGCTGGGCCTGCCCGCCTCGACGCTGTTCCGCCTGCCGGTGCAGCCGAAGGACACGGGCAAGGGCTACACCCTGGCGCAGAAGATGGTCGGGCGCGCCTGCGGCGTCGCGGGCGTGCGCCCCGGCGCCTACTGCGAGCCGAAGATGACCACCGTCGGTTCGCAGGACACCACCGGCCCGATGACGCGCGACGAGATGAAGGACCTGGCCTGCCTGGGCTTCTCCGCCGACCTCGTCATGCAATCGTTCTGCCACACGGCGGCCTACCCGAAGTCGGTCGACATCAAGACCCACAAGACGCTGCCGGACTTCATCTCCAGCCGCGGCGGCGTCGCGCTGCGCCCGGGCGACGGCGTGATCCACTCGTGGCTGAACCGCATGCTGCTGCCCGACACCGTGGGCACCGGCGGCGACTCGCACACCCGCTTCCCGCTCGGCATTTCCTTCCCGGCCGGCTCGGGCCTGGTGGCCTTCGCCGCCGCGACGGGCATGATGCCGCTCGACATGCCGGAATCCGTGGTGGTGCGCTTCAAGGGCACGATGCAGCCCGGCATCACGCTGCGCGACCTGGTCAATGCCATCCCCTACGTGGCCATCCAGCGCGGCCTGCTGACGGTCGAGAAGAAGGGCAAGAAGAACATCTTCTCCGGCACGATCCTCGAGATCGAAGGCCTCGAGAACCTCAAGGTCGAACAGGCCTTCGAACTGGCCAATGCGTCCGCCGAGCGTTCCGCCGCCGCCTGCACGGTCAAGCTGTCGAAGGAGTCCGTCGCCGAATACACGCGCTCCAACGTCGCGCTGCTCAAGTGGATGGTGGCCAACGGCTACCAGGACAAAAAGACCCTCGAGCGCCGCATCGCCGCCATGGAAGCCTGGCTCGCCAATCCGACGCTGCTCGAAGCCGACAAGGATGCCGAGTACGCCGCCGTGTTCGAGATCGACATGTCGGAGATCAAGGAGCCGATCGTCGCCTGCCCGAACGATCCGGACGACGTCAAGCTGCTGTCGCAGGTCGCCGGCGACAAGATCGACGAGGTCTTCATCGGCTCGTGCATGACCAACATCGGCCACTTCCGCGCCGCCGGCAAGATGCTGACGGGCAAGACCGACATCCCGACCCGCCTATGGATCGCGCCGCCGACGAAGATGGATGCGGGCGTGCTGCGCGAGGAGGGCTACTACAGCCTGCTCGGCCAGGCCGGCGCCCGCATGGAGATCCCGGGCTGCTCGCTGTGCATGGGCAACCAGGCGCAGACGCGCAAGGGCATCACCGCGATGTCGACCTCGACGCGCAATTTCCCGAACCGTCTCGGGCTGGACACCCGCGTGTATCTGGGCTCGGCCGAGCTGGCTTCGGTATGCGCGATGCTCGGCCGCATCCCGACGGTGGCCGAGTACATGGAGCAGTACAAGCCGGTTGCCGAGAAGGCGGGCGACGTCTATCGCTACATGAACTTCGACCAGATCGACGAGTACCGCGCCGCGGCCTGACGTACGAATGACCAAAGAAGGAACGAAGATGGAGACAACCAAGAAGGCGGAAGGCGGCAAGCGGCAACGCTTGTCGACCAACATGGTGAACGTGTTCATCATGGGCAAGCATCACATCGTGCCCGAGCACGCCACCATCATGCGCGCGATCGAGTACGCCGGCCACCAGATCATCCGCGGCGCCGGCTGCCGCGAGGGCTTCTGCGGCGCCTGCGGCACGATCTACCGCGTGCCGGGCGACTACCGCATGCATACCGGCCTCGCCTGCACCACCCTGGTCAAGGAGGGCATGGTGCTGACGCAGATCCCCTTCGTGCCGATGAGCAAGGCGGTCTACGACATCGAGACGCTCAAGCCCGACGTCAGCGCCATCGAGCAGGTCTACCCGCAGACCTTCCGCTGCGTCGCCTGCGGCACCTGCAGCAAGGCCTGCCCGCAGGGCATCCCGGTGATGGACTACATCCAGGCGGCCATGCGCGGCGACGTCGCCGAAGTGGCCGACATCGCCTTCGACTGCGTCGCCTGCGGCCTTTGCGCGCTGCGCTGCCCGGCCGAGCTGATCCAGCACGAGGTCGGCATCCTTTCCAAGCGCCTTACCGGCCGCTATCTGCGCAAGGAGAGCACCGAGGTCGACGAGCGCCTCGACCAGGTCCGCGCGGGCAAGTTCGAGCCGGAGTACGCGGAACTGATGGCGATGGACAAGCAGACGCTGTCGAAGCTCTACTACGACCGCGACATCGAGCCCTGACGCCCCGCCCCTTACTGGAGTCCAGACGATGTATCCCGAATACCTGAACGAATCGCTGAAAGCCGTCGAGCGCACCCGCGCCAAGCGCCTCGAACTCGCCCTCACCGGCAAGCCCGTCTATCCGCCGATGAACGCGGACGAACGCAAGGACGTGCTTTCCAAGTACCACCCCGACTTCGCGGCGGGCTCCAAGCGCGTCGTGCGCGTCGGCCCGAATCGCGGCGAGGAGCTGACCACCGAAGTGGCCGAGATGCTCGAGGCCCATTCGATGATCGAGCCGAAGCTGATGGACATCCATCTGCGCGAGCCCGACTACGAGACCGACATGCTCATCATCGGCGGCGGCGGGGCCGGCTGCTGGGCCGCCATCACCGCGGCGCGCAACGGCGTCAAGTCGCTGATCGCCACCAAGCTGCGCATGGGCGACGCCAACACCATGATGTCCGAAGGCGGCATGCAGGCGGCGGTGTCGCGCACCGACTCGCCGACGCGCCACTTCCTCGACGCCATGGGCGGCGGCCACTTCGAGAACATCCCCGAGCTGGTCAAGGTGCTGACCCAGGACGGCCCGGACGTGGTGCGCGACCTCGAGAATCTCGGCGTCGTCTGGGACAAGATGGATGACGGCTCGATGCAGGTGCTCCACGGCGGCGGCACGTCGCGCAAGCGCATGGTCTCCTGCCGCGATCTGATCGGCGCGACCATCATGCGCACGCTGATGGACGAAGTGAAGAACCATCCCGACATGATCGCGGTGCGCGAGTTCGAGCCGGCCGTCGAGCTGATCCTCGACGACAAGGGCCACTGCGCCGGCGCCGTACTGTACAGCCTGGACACCGAGCAGTTCCTGACCGTGAAGGCCAAGTCGGTGATCATCACCACCGGCGGTTTCGGCCGGCTGCACATCCGCGGCTTCGCAACCACGAACCACTACGGCGCCACCGGCGACGGCCTGGTGATGGCATACCGCGCAGGCGCGCACCTGAAGTTCATGGACTCGGTGCAGTACCACCCGACCGGCGCGGTGTTCCCCGAGCAGATCGCCGGCTTCCTGGTGACCGAGAAGATCCGCGGTGCCGGCGGCCAGCCG
>DASVZI010000180.1:0-8775 GCA_036391735.1 Rhodocyclaceae bacterium | reverse complement strand
GCGTCTTCCGGATGCATGTAGACCAGCGCGTCCGGCATGGCGCGATAGAGCTCGGGCACGCGCCGCGTCATCGAGCCGGTATGCCAGTGCTCGAGCACGCGGCCGGTGCACAGCCAGAGGTCGAAGTCCTTGTCCGGCACCTCGGCGGCCGGCTGGTAGGGCAGCGCGAAGATCTTCGCCTTGCCGTCCGGATAGCCGTAGAAGCGGACGCCCTCGCCCTTCTTGACGTAGGGGTCGTAGCCTTCGCGGAAGCGCCACAGCGTCTCCTTGCCGTTCACCACCGGCCAGCGCATGCCGCGCACCTTGTGATAGACGTCGAAGTCGGCGAGGTCGTGGGCATGGCCGCGGCCGAAGCTGGCGTACTCCTCGAACAGCCCCTTCTGCAGGTAGAAGCCGAACGCTTCCGACTCGTCGTTGCTGTAGTTCGCGATGGCGTGCTCGTTGACGCGCTTGAGTTCGCTGGCGGCGAAGCGATTGACCTGCCCGTTGAGGAACAGCACCTCGTAGAGCGTCTTGCCCTTGTACTCGGGATTCTTGTCGAGCACCGCCGCCGGCCACACCTCGTCGGTCTTGAAGCGCTTGGAGAACTCCACGTACTGCCAGAGGTCGGAGCGCGCCTCGCCCGGCGCCTTGACCTGCTGGCGCCACATCTGGCCGCGCCGTTCCGCGTTGCCGTACATGCCCTCCTTCTCCATCCACATGGCGGCGGGCAGGATCAGGTCGGCCGACATCGCCGAGACCGTCGGATAGCAGTCGGAGACCACGGTGAAGCACTTCGGGTTGCGCCAGCCCGGATAGACCTCGCCGTTCACGTTCGGGCCGGCCTGCATGTTGTTGGTCGTCGAGGTCCACAGGAAGCCGATCTTGCCGTCCTTGGCCATGCGCGACTGCAGCACGGCGTGGTAGCCGGGCTTGTCGGGGATGACGCCCGGCGGCAGCTTCCACAGCTTCTCCGCGGTCTCGCGGTGCTTGGGATTCATCACCACCATGTCGGCGGGCAGGCGATGCGCGAAGGTGCCGACCTCGCGCGCCGTGCCGCAGGCAGACGGCTGGCCGGTCAGCGAGAACGGGCCGTTGCCCGGCTCGGAAATCTTGCCGACCAGCAGGTGGATGTTGTAGATCATGTTGTTCACCCAGGTGCCGCGCGCATGCTGGTTGAAGCCCATAGTCCAGTAGGACACCACCTTCGTCTTCGGGTCGGCATAGGTCTTGGCGAGGATCTCGAGCTTCTCCTTGGGCACGCCGGAGATCTCATGTGCCTTGTCCAGGGTGTACTCGGACACGAAGGCCTTGAACTCGTCGAAGCTGATCGGCGAGTGCGCATTGGGATCGCCCTTGGGCTTGCCGTCGGGTCCCGGATAGCCGTTGTTGCCGGCGGCCTGCTCGAGCGGGTGGTTGGGACGCAAGCCGTAGCCGATGTCGGCGACGCCCTTGAAGAAGCCGACGTTCTTCTTCACGAACTCCTGGTTCACCGCGCCGTTCTGGATGATGTAGTTGCAGATGTAGTTCATGATCGCCAGGTCGGACATCGGCCGGAAGATCATCTCGTTGTCGGCGCCCTCGCAGCTGCGGTGACTGAAGGTGGACAGCACGTTGATGCGAACGTGGCTGGCGGTGAGCCGCCGGTCGGTGATGCGCGACCACAGGATCGGATGCATCTCGGCCATGTTGGAACCCCACAGCACGAAGGCGTCGGCATGTTCTGCGTCGTCGTAGCAGCCCATCGGCTCGTCGATGCCGAAAGTGCGCATGAAGCCGACCACCGCCGAGGCCATGCAGTGGCGCGCGTTCGGGTCGAGGCTGTTGCTGCGCAGGCCGGCCTTCATGAGCTTGGCGGCGGCATAGCCCTCGAATACCGTCCACTGGCCGGAGCCGAACATGGCGACCCCGAACGGACCCTGGGCCGGGTCCTTCATGGTCTGCCTGACCTTCTCGGCCATGATGTCGAAAGCCTTGTCCCAACTGATCGGCGCGAACTCGCCGTTCTTGTCGAACTTGCCGTCCTTCATGCGCAGCAGCGGTCGGGTCAGGCGATCCTTGCCGTACATGATCTTGGCGAGGAAGTAGCCCTTGACGCAGTTGAGCCCCTTGTTGACCGGCGCGTCGGGGTCGCCCTGCGTCGCCACGACGCGGCCGTCCCTGACGCCGACCAGCACGCCGCAGCCGGTGCCGCAGTAGCGGCAGACGCCCTTGTCCCAACGGATGCCGTCCTTGACGTTCGACTGCGCGATGGCCATGGCGCCCGGCACGGCCAGCCCGGCAACGCCAGCCGCCGCCACGACGGCATTGGCCTTCACGAATTCACGGCGAGTCAATTTCATTTCTCTCTCCTTGCGAGTTGGCTGCGCCCGCGGGTCAGCCTTCGATCAATTCGCCGTCCGGATCCGGCTCCCATTGCGAAAATACGAGGGCCGCGGACAACACCCCTTCCAGTTGCTGAATCTCGCCGAAGACGGCGGCCGTCCCCGCCTCGTCGGCGCTCTCGATGCTGACGACCAGCCGGCCTCGCGGCGAGAACGTATGGACCTGTACGCCCGGCATGGCCGCCAGCGTGGCGCGGACCCTGGGCAGGGCGTCCATGCGGGCATCGACGACGATTCCGGAAATGTTCATGGCATCGATCTCCTAGCCGCCGAAGAAGCCCACCGCCACCGCCGCCAGCAGGACCAGGCCGACGGCGATCAGGACCAGGCCGAGCACCTTGGCGCCGCGCGCCAGCGGACGCGGCGGCGCGTCCACCAGGTAGCGCTCGAGTTCTCCCGAGTCCACCAGGCGCTGGTAGTAGGCCGGGTGGTCCTTGCGGAACTCCTCGAGCGACTGGCTGCCGGTGAACATCACGATGTCGGGCGGCGGCAGCTTGTCGGGGCGGAAGTGGTTGTTGAAGAAATGCACGGTGAACAGGAACACCGCCGCCAGGAAGCCTTCCTCGCCATGCACCACGGTGTCGACGTTGAACACCCAGCCCGGCAGGTATTGCGCCGTGACATGCGGGAAGGCCAGCATCAGGCCGCTCCAGCCGATGATGTTCACGCCCCAGAACACCGCCCAGTAGTCGAACTTCTCGAAATAGGTCCAGCGGTCGAAGCGCGGCTTCTCGCCTTTTCCGAAGAACCACTTGAACATGCCCCAGCAGTCCGCGAAGTCCTTCCAGTTCGGGATCAGCGAATCCGGCCCGAACCAGCGGAAGCCGCGATCGCGCAGCAGCCGCTGCATGACGTAGACGAAATGCGCCAGGAAGATCGAGACGAAGGTGATCGCGCAGATGCGATGCACCAGCCCGAGCACCTTCGGTCCGCCGAAGGCGGCCGCCACGTGCGGCGCCCAGGAGCTCGAAGCGAACAGCGCCGTCGATCCGGTCAGCACCAGCGTCATGGTGATGACGGCGAACACCAGGTGGGCCAGCCGCCAGCCCCAGGGGAAGCGCTTGAAGTGCTTGTGCCCGTCGAGCTGCAGGCCCTTGAGGTCGATGTGCGGCGCCGGCTTGCCGGCCTTGCGGTCCTGCCATTCGCGGTAGTACCAGAGCAGCGAATGGGTCCAGAAGAACAGGAACACGAAGATCAGCAGCCCCACCATGAACTTGGTGGCGACGTACATCTGCGGGTACTTGTCGAAGTCGCGGCTGTTGGCGTGCGGCCCGAACGAAGCGAAGCCGGCCGTCGCCTCGTGCATGCCCGGCTTCCTGTCGTTGTGGCACTTCTGGCAGGTCTTCATGCGGTTCTTCGGCGCGACCCTGGACTTCGGGTCGTCGACGGCGCGGATGCCGTGGCTGTCGTGGCAGTCGACGCAGCGCGCCGTATAGGTGTAGCCGAGCCGGTTCACCTGGCCGTGGTAGGTGTCGGTGTAGCTCTTCAGTTCTTCCTTGTGGCAGCTGCCGCAGGTCTTGACGTTGCCGAGCTTGAAGGCGTCCGTCGAGGTGTTGCTGACGTCGTGGGCGGTATGGCAGTCGGTGCAGACGGCCGCCTTGACGTTGCCCTCGTCGAGCAGCGCCTTGCCGTGGACCGAGGCGGTGTAGCTCTCGTACTGGTCCTCGTGGCACTTCTCGCCGCAGGTCTTGGGAATCTCCTTGTGCCACGCCGTGCGCTTCGCGCTGCCCTGCGGCGGCACGTTGAATTCATGGGAAGCGTGGCAGTCCTCGCAATAGGCCTTCGGCCGCGACGGATTGTCCTTGTCGGGCCGCGCATGGAAGGACTTGCGATAGGCCTCGATGTTCTTCGCCACCAGGCCGAGGCGGGACTTCTCCTCCGTCAGCTTCTCGCGCTGGACGGTTTGCCAGAGCGCTTCGTGGCAGGTGATGCAGTTGGGCCTGGAGACGCCTGCGGCGAGCTTGTGATTCGCCGTGGCGTCGGTGATCTCCTGGTGGCAGTCGAGGCACTGCAGGTCGCCGTGCGTGCCCTTGGCATACTTGACGGCATCGACGGCGGCGAGCGTGCGCTTGCCGCCGTCGGCCGTGGGCGCCTGCAGCGCTTCCTTGCGGCTGTCGTGGCAGCTCATGCACGCGGCGCTGTCGAGGCCGCGGGTCTCGGCCCGCGACCCAGCGGACAGGAGCAGCGCGGCGGCGGCGAAGATGGCGGCCATGACGGCCAGCGGGGGAGTTCTGGGCTTCATGGTCCTGGGCGCCGCCGTTCGCGTTCAGAGGCTGAGGATCCAGCGCACCAGGTTCCTGATCTGCGCCTGGTCCTTGGTGTCGATGATCTTGTGTTCCTCCTCGGTGCCGTCCTCGAGCTTGACCTTCGGTCCCGTGGTGACGTTCTTGATCATCTTCGCCTCGCCTTCGGCGGCCTTGCCCTGGTACTTCTTGGCGATCTTCTGGTACGAGGGCGCCTTCTTGGTCTTGTCGATGGCATGGCACTTGAAGCAGTCGTTGTCCTTCGCCAGCGCCTTGGCCGCCTCGGCGTCCACGTCGGCGGCCAGGGCCGGGCGGGCGGCGATGGCGGCGCCCAGGGCCGCCACGGCCAATGCACAGTTGATGCGGGCTTTCATGGTGTCGCTCCCTCTCTTTGGAATATTCCTGTTCACTGCGGACGCTCGTCGCCCGCCGGCGGCTCGGCCAGGCTGGCCAGCTGCGCCTTGCGGCTCGGATCGACGCGAATCGCCTCGCCGAAGGCGGCGCGCGCCAGTTCCTTCTGGCCGGCATGCAGGTAGGCCAGGCCGAGGCCGATCCAGGCACGGGCATTGGCGCCGTCCAGGCTTATGGCGCGCTGGTAGGTCTGGATGGCGGCGGCCGGTTCGCGATTGGTCAACTGCAATCCACCCAGCTTGAGCAGCGGGGCGACTGACTTGGGATCGGTGCGCGCAGCCTGCTCGAAGCTGGCGCGCGCCTCGGCCACCCGGCCTTCCGCCCATTGCCTCTCGCCGCGCGCGACGAGCGACTCGTCGGCCGCAACGGCCCAGCTTGCGTATGCGCCGAGCGCGAGCATTGTCGTCATGGCTGCGATCCTTCGATGCATGAAACTCTCCCGATGATCTGAAGACGGAAGGCCCCCATGCGGGGGCCTTCCTCCCGGCTACTTCAAGGCGCCCTTGCCATAGCGTTCCTCGAAGCCCTTGCGGACCTTCTCGATGGCATCCTTGCTGATGCCGCTGAAGTACCAGTCATGGCCGTCGATGGGCTTGAAGTACTTGGCGAGGATTTCGTCGGCAGCCTTCTCGTTGCCGTCCTTCTTCATCACCGCTTCGCGCATCTCGGGAATCCACTTGAAGTAGGTGTTCTGCGCCACTTCGTACATGCCGTGCCACCACGTGTAGTCGGGCCCCATCATCGACGCGCCGTGACGCGCGCGGCGGCCTTCGTGGTGCCAGATTTCCCACCAGGTCCATTCGATCTTCTCGTCGAACGGCGCCGCGGTGATGTAGCCGCGATCCTGGAGTTCCTTCATGGCGGCCGCGACCGGCTTGGCGAACTTCTCGTTGTAGAGATTCACCACGTCGTCGAACTGCTTGTAGTGGCCCTGGATCACGTTGGAGCCGTGGCAGGCGAAGCAGACGTTGGTCATCTTCTTGCGGCGGTCTTCCCACGTCAGGACCTCGACGACCTTGGCGCCCTTGACCTCGTCGCCGACCTTCGGCAGCGCCTTGCCTTCCGGCTGGTCGAACTCGTCGCCGTTGGACAGGCGCACCATGTTCAACTTGCTGGAAATCGGCGGCCGCAGCGTCCAGGAGATGCGCTCGCCGACGTCGTGCGTGACGCCCTGGGTGCGCGTGGCGCTCATGTGGCAGGTGGCGCAGGTGGGCGCTGCCGAGTAGGTGACGCCCGCCACCCACTTCTTCGAGTCGAGCTTCATCTCGCCGACGTTGGCGCGATACAGGATGCCGTGCTTCGATTCGTCGTAGATCTCCTTCTGCGGATGGTCCGGACCCAGGTGGCACTTGCCGCAGGTGTCGGGCGTACGCGCCTGCGCCGCGGAGAAGCGGTGCCGGCCGTGGCAGGCCGAGCAGGAGCCGAGGCTGCCGTCGAGGTTCTTGCGGCCGATGCCGGTATTGGGCCAGGTCTCGGGCGTCGCCTCGCCGGAGAGCGCATCGACCTTGACCTCCTGGCCGTGGCACTGGCGGCAGCCGGCGTTCACCGCCGCGGGACCGCCGATCACCTCGCCCATGATGTTGTCGAGCGACGCGAGGATCTGGCCGGCCTTGGCATGATGCGAGCGCTGCTGCTGGGCCACCTCCTTCTCATGGCAGGTCGCGCAGCGCTTGGGCGTGACGATGGTCTGGATGTACATCGGCTTGCCCGCCTTGTCCTTCTCGTGGCGGACGACGCCCTTCTCGCCGTTCGTCCCCTTGTGGCAGTCGTAGCAGTCGACCTTTTCGGAAAAGTGCGCGCTCTTCTGCCATTCGGTGGTGATCCCCGGCGTCTCCTTCTTGTGGCACTCGATGCAAACCTTGCCGATCTCGATGTCCTCCTTGGACTTGACCCTCGCCGGAGCGGTCGCCGGTGCGGCGCTCGCCGCCACGAAGGCGAACAGAGACAGGACGAACACCCATCCCTTCGCCAGAGACTTGAGAGTTTTCATTTGGGCTCCCTGATGCTGTTTCGGTTGAACTGCACTGCCAGCCGGATCGCGGTCGCCGCGCCATCGAACGGCATGCGCCAAGACCTTTGGTCCTGTACGGGATACTAGGGAGCGGGAAGGCGGCGGGGAATTCGCCGGAAGCACAATCGGCGAAGGCATAAGGACGATGGCATCCCCTACGGAATGCCTACCGCCGCGACGGCGGGGTAGTTCGGAAGAACTAGTTCGGGCGAACTAGGGATGCCGCCAGGTGCTCTTCCACGCAGCGATCGAGCTTGTGCTTGGGGACCTTCTGGATCTTGCGCAGCAGTTCGTGCGGCACGGCGCGCAGATCGTAGCGGCGCCGCAGTTCGTCCCGCATATGAAGCAGCAGGTTCGCCGCCATTTCGGCATCGGCCAATGCGCGGTGGTAGCGGCCGGTGACTTGCAGCCGCGCCAGCTCGACCAGCGCCCCCAGCTTGTGGCTGCGCGCCTGCGGGAAGACGCGGCGAGCCACGAGCATCGAGCAGGCGAATTCCTGCGCGCGCGTGCGGCCGATGCGTTCGAGCTCCGCATCCCAGAACCGGCTGTCGAAGCCGGCGTTGTGGGCGACCAGCGGGCGGCTGCCGACGAAGTCGTACACCTCGCGCATGACGTCCGCCGCCGGCGGCGCGGCGCGAACCATGGCGTCGGTGATGCCGGTCAGTTCGGTGATGAAGGGGGGAATTCGCACGCCGGCGTTCATGAGGCTCTGGTAGCGATCGACGATCTGCCCATCGCGCACGATGACGGCGGCGATCTCCGTGGCGCGGTCGCCCTGCTGCGGCGACAGCCCGGTCGTCTCGAAGTCGATGACCGCTATGGTTTCCATGCTCATGCGTTCAACGGCATCGCGCCGAGCGCGGCCGAGACCTCGCGCGCATGGCGGAGGGACCGCACGGCCGTGAACAACTGGCCGGCCTGCGGGTAGTTGCGCCGCAGGTAGCCGAGCCATTGCTTGAGCCGTCCCGGAGATTGCGTCGGCAGCACCTTGCGCTGAACCTGCGCCCAGAAGTCGAGGATCATGCCCATGACCGCGGGCCAGTGGTCGACGGCCTCGCCATCGGCCCCGCAGCGGATGCGCCGCGCCAGCAGCGGATCGGCCACCGCCCCGCGCCCCAGCATGATGTCGTCGCAGCCCGTCGCCGCGCGGCTCGCATGGTAGTCGGCGACGGTCCACACCTCGCCGTTGGCGATGACGGGAATGGGCAGCGTCTCGCGGATCTGCGCCACGGCATGCCAGCGCGCCGGCGGCCGGTAGCCGTCGCTCTTCGTCCGCGCGTGGACGACGAGCTCATCGACGCCTCCGGCGGCCAGGGCGTGCGCGCAGTCGATGGCTCGGCTCGCGTCCTCGATGCCCAGCCGCATCTTCGCCGTGACCGGAATATCCGCCGGCACCGCGGCGCGCACGGCGGCCGCGATCCGGTGCAGCAACTCCGGTTCATTCAGCAGCGCCGCCCCGCCCCGATTGCGATTGACCAGCGGCACCGGACAGCCGAAGTTGAGATCGATGCCCGCAGGCCGCAACAGCGCCGCATGCGCCGCGTTGGCCGCCAGCAGTTCGGGATCGGAGCCGAGGAACTGGAGGCGCACCGGTGTCCCGGCGCGGGTGCGCGAACCGTGCCCGAGCTCCGGGCTGACGCGCCGGAACACCGAATGCGGCAACACCGTCGAGCTCACGCGAATGACCTCGGTGACGCACCAGTCGTAGCCGCCCGCCCGCGTCAGGACGTCGCGCAGGATGTCGTCG
>DASVZI010000179.1:0-21313 GCA_036391735.1 Rhodocyclaceae bacterium | reverse complement strand
TTCAGGCGATCTCGCAGGAGAGCGTCGTCTTCCTCGGCAGGGAATGGTCGTTGCGCGGCCCGTCGGGCGTGGTGCTCTACCTGCTCGCGCTGACGGTCCAGACGGCCATCCTTTCGGCGTTCTACTGGATTATGCCGGTGGGGCGGACCAAGCCCTCGCATGCGTTGATCGGCGGCTTCACGGCGACGACGCTGTGGGAAGCCGTGCGGCACATCCTCATCTGGTACTTCTCCACCCTGTCCAAGGCCAGCGTGGTCTACGGTTCGCTCACCACGGCGGTGGTGGCGCTGTTCGGCATGGAGATCGCCGCGACCATCCTCCTGCTGGGCGCACAGGTCATTTCCGAGTACGAGTCCCTCGAATCCTCGCAGCGCGGCGACTTGCCGTCGCCGCGCCGGTGACGAGGGCTCAGGTCCTTCTCAGGTAGAACTCGCGTGCGCCGCGGGAAACTTCCTGCGCGTACAGCAGTTCGATGGAAGTCTCCTTGCTCCATAGAGGGATGTCGTCGGCGGCGGCGGTGCAATCGGTAATCAGTTGCAGCACTTCGCCGGGCGCCATGTCCTTCAGCAGTTTCCTCGCCCTGAGCACGGGACCGGGGCACGCCACGCCGCGGGCGTCGAGCGTGGCGCGCGCGACCGGCCTGGGACCGGCGGCCCCCTTGCGCAGCAGGTAGGCGACGGCGCCGTTGTCCTGACGCGTGGCCGAAACGAAGGTGTTGCCCGAGTACTTGCACCAGGTCAGCAACTCGTCGTGGGCGCCCGAGCAATCGGAGACCACGGACAGCGTCTGTCCGGGCTCGAGGTCGTCGAGAACCTTCTTGGCGCCCAGCAGCGGCGCCGGGCAGGTCAGTCCGGAATAGTCGATGCGTACGTCGGCGGCTTGGGGCATGGCGCTCTCCTTCGGATCGATGTCGGTAGATATCGACGCCATCGTATCGGCGCGCCATAAGCCGGGGAAATACTTTGTCGCTACATCGACATAACCTGGAGATCTAAAGTCCGTGCCCTGGGCCGGACGCGAATCTCAGCCTCCGCTGCCGGGCAGCGTGAAATGCACCGTCGCCCCTGCGTCGACCTTGCCTTCGGCCCAGACCCGGCCGCCATGGCGCGCGATGATGCGCTTGACGATCGCCAGCCCGATGCCGGTTCCCTCGAAGTCGCGCACGGGATGCAGCCGCTGGAACACGCCGAACAGCTTTCCCGCGTAGTTCATGTCGAAGCCCACGCCGTTGTCGCGGACGAAATACTCGTTCTCCATCGCGCCTGCCCTGCCGCCGATCTCGATGATCGCTTCGTCGCGCGGAGCGGTGAACTTGATGGCGTTCGCGATGAGGTTTTCCAATACCTGCCGCAGCAGCACCGGGTCGCCGGAAGCGGGCGGCAGCGGCGCCAGTTCCAGGTGCAGGCGCCGGCGCGGGGCCGTCGCGGCGAGTTCCGCGAAGACCTGGCGCGCCAGCGTGCCGAGTTCGATGGGAACCAAGGCCATTTCCTGCCGCGCCATGCGGGACAGCGCGAGGATGTCGTCGATCAGCTGTCCCATGCGCTCCGCTCCCGAGCGCACGGACGCGAGCAGCTTGCGGCCTTCGGCGTCGAGACGGTCGCCGTATTCGTCGAGCACGATGTGGGAGAAGCCGTCGATGGCGCGCAGCGGGGCGCGCAAGTCGTGGGAGACCGAATAGGCGAAGGCCTCGAGTTCCTTGTTCGATGCTTCGAGCGCGGCCGTGCGCTCGGCGACGCGCCGCTCGAGCTGCTGGTTCAGCTGGCCGACTTCCTCGACGGCATGCCGCTGGCTGTCGAGCGCGGCCTGCAGTTCCCGGGTCATGGCGTTGAACGACCGTGCCAATTCCGCGATCTCGTCGTTGCCGACCACTTCGACGCGCTGTTCCAGCTTGCCGCGGCGCACGGCCATGGCGGCCGCGGACACCGCCTCGATCGGCAGCACGATGCGCCGCACCGAGAACCAGGCGAGCGCCAGTACGGTCAGGATGGCCAGCAGCATGACGCCGCCGATCACCGCTCCGGCATGCTGCAGCGGCGCCATGGCTTGTGCCACGGCGTATTCCGCGACCAGCACGAACGGCTGCTGCGCGACTTTGAAGCTGCTCGTGACGAGGTAGGCCGGGGTGCCGTCGACGCCGTAGCCGCGCCCTTCCTTCGGCATCGCGGGCAGCCGCGTCTCGCGCAGCACTACCGACGGATTGCGGTGGGCGATGACGCGCGCGTCGGCGTCGAGGACGGCAACTTCCTGGCCGGGCGCGAGGTGGCGTTCCTGCATGACGTTCCAGATGCGCCGCACGCGCAGCTCCGCCACCAGCACGGCCTTTACGGGTCCGTCGCGGCCGTCGATGAAGGGCACCGCGAGGGTCATCAGCGGTTCGCCGGTTTCGCGATCGAAGCGGATCGGGCCCGAGTAGCTCCGCCCGTGCGCCATCGGCCAGCGGAATTCCTCGCGATCGGCGCGCGAGCCCAGGTCGGCGGCCGCGATCGGCTCGCCGGCCGAGACCTTGGCGCGCTCGCGCCCCTGTTCGTCGAGCAGCGCCAGCTCGCGGAAGTCGTGCCGCTCGGCGAGCACCACGGCGAGTCTCCGGCGCTGCGACTCGGCGTCGAGCGCGGTGAACTCGCGCACCAGGTCGAGGCTGGCGAGGCGGCCTTCGATGCCGTCGAAGAAGCTGTCGAGCTCCACCGTCATGCGTGCTGCGAGGTCATGCTGGCGCTCGTAGACTTCGGCGAGCTGCAGGCGATAGCTGAGCCAGGCGAGGAGGCCGCCGCCCACTACCAAGGGCAGGATGGCGAGTGCCATGAACACCGCGAGCAGGCGGATGCGGAGGCTCGTCATCATCGCAGGATCACCGTGGCCTGCTTGAGCACGTGCGGCGGGACGGCGAGCCCGATGGTTGCAGCGGCCTTGAGGTTGAGGAACAGGTAGCTTTCGCCCGTCTCGACCGGCAGGTCGCCCGGCGCCGCACCGCGCAGGATCAGGTCGACCAGGCGGGCCGCCTGGCGGCCCATCTCGCCGGCCTCGAAGCCGTAGCTGTACAGGGCGCCGTCGCCGACTTCGTCCACGATCGAAATCGAGAGCGGCAGCCGGTGGCGATTCGCTGCGGCGATGAATTGCGGCGCCATCAACTGGATATTGGTGTCGCGCGGCAGGTAGATGGCGTCGATGCCGCCGGGCTGCTCGGCCAGCAGGCCCTCGAGGGCCTTGCGGTCGCCGATCGGGTGCTCGTCCAGCGCGAGGCCGAGGCGCGCCGCCGCCTCGCGCACCGGCCCCATGCTGTTCATCGGGTCGCCGGGCGTCGTCGGCACCAGCACGCGCCGCGTGGCCGGACGCAGTTCCTTGAGGTAGCCCAGGCGCAGCTTCTCGCTCGCCGGCATGCGCACGCCGGTGATGTTGCCGCCGGGCGCCTTGAGGCTGGCGACGATGCCCGAGGCGACAGGATCGTTGACCTCGACGAACACCACGGGCAGTCGGCTTTCCGCGGTGGCGCGCTTGGCGGCGCGGGTGCCCGCCGTGGTGGCCACCATCAGCAGGTCGGGGTGGCGCGAGATCGCCGCGGCGAGGGCCGCATCGAGGCGATCGATCTGCCCGACCGGCGGCGGCGCGTCGAATACCAGGTTGTCGCCCTCGCGATAGCCGAGATCGGCCAGCCCGGCCTTGATGCCGGCCTCGACCCGGCTATCGACCGACGTGACGGTGATGAGCGCCACGCGGTAGCTGCGTACTTCGCTCTCCTGGCGATGGAGGCCCCACCAGATCGCCGCTGCGGCGACCAGCGCGCCTGCGGCGAGTGCAAGGCCACGCATCCGCCAGCCGGCGGCGTGGCCGGCGGGGGGGCGATCCTCGTTGTCGTTCGTTGCTGGGCTTGTCATGGGCCCTTATCCTCGACAACGTCCGCAAGTCGGGGCGGACGCCGGTTGTTTGAGGCAGACGAATGCGAAGGGTATTCCAGCCCTGCGTCTGGGGCAACTGTTTGCGATTGGCCTAGCGCAGGCTGATGATGTGCCATCCCGCCTGCATGGCGTGCCGCCGCAGCGTGTCGTCGGGATCGACGGCGACCGGGTTGGCGACCTTCGCCATCAGCGGCAGGTCGTTGTGCGAGTCGCTGTAGAACCAGCTGTCCTCGAAGCTGCCCCACCACCAGCCGAGCGATTCCAGCCATGCCTCGACGCGCTCGATCTTTCCCTCCTTGAATGCGGGGGTGCCGCGCGCCTTGCCGGTAAAGCGTTCGCCGTCCCAGGCCGGCACGGTGGCGACGAGGTGCGGGATGCCGAACTCGCGCGCGATGGGGCCGGTGACGAAGCTGTTGGTGGCGGTGACGATGGCGACCAGGGCGTCGTCGTCGAGATGCCGCTGCACCAGCGCGCGCGCCGGAGCCCCGATGATCGGCCGGATGCGCGTCGCGACGAATTCCTCGCGCCAGGCGTCGAGCTCCTCGCGTTCGTGGCGCGCCAGGGGGGCGAGCTGGAAGTCGAGGAAGGCGTGGATGTCGAGCGTGCCGGCCTTGTAATGTTCGTAGAACTCGAGGTTGCGGGCTTCGTGCACCTCGCGGTCGAGCACGCCCTTCGAGATGAGGAACTGCGCCCACTCGAAGTCGGAGTCGCCGGCGAGCAGGGTGTTATCGAGATCGAAAAGTACGAGCTTCATTCTTCCTCGGCAGGGGGATCGAATTGGAACTGCATGACTTCCTTGAGCAGCGGCAGCGTCGCCGGCCGTTGCTGCTCGAGGGTGGCGCGGTCGAGCGCTTCGAGCACCGCCATCAGCGACGGCAGGTCGCGGCGGCCGTGGCGCAGCAGGTAGTTCACCAGGCTGGGGTCGACCCTCATGCCGCGTTGCAGCGCGTGGCGCTCGAGCGCCGCCGACTTCTCCTCGTCGGATAGCGGCTTTACCTCGTAGATCAGCGACTGGCCGATGCGCGTGCGCAGGTCCTCGCGCAGTTGCAGCTGGAGCGGCGGCACCGATCCGGCCGCCAGCACCGCCATGCCGACCAGGCGCGCCGCGTTGTAGGCGCGGAACAGGGCGACCTGCGCATCGGCGTCGAGAGCGTCGACGTCGTCGACGATCAGCAGGCCGCCGGGCGGCACGTTCATGTCCGGCTCGGCCGCGCGGCCGTCGACCAGCTTCGTCGGGCGCCGCTCGGCGGCGGCGCTCGCCGCGGCGCGCAGCAGGTGCGTGCGGCCGCTGCCCTCCGGACCCCAGGCGTAGAGGATGTCGAAGTTGTCCGGTTCGCCGAGGTCCAGCAGCCGGCTGACCAGTTCGGCATTCGCGCCGGCGACGAAGTTGTCGAGCGTCGGCGACTGCTCCAGCTGGAGGTCGAGCAGCAGCTGGCTCACGCCTCGCCCCGGTAGAAACTGCTCGCGAGGTAGAGCCTGCGAACCTCGCGCAGGCCGACGAGCAGCGCGGCGGATGCGGGCAGGGCGATCAGCACGCCGACGAATCCGAACAACTGGCCGAAGGCGAGCAGGGCGAAAATGACGGCGAGGGGATGCAGGCCGATGCGTTCGCCGACCAGGTAGGGAGTGAGGAAGAAGCCTTCCAGCGCCTGGCCGATCCCGTACACCACCAGCACGGCGAGGATGGGTTCGAAGCCCTGGAACTGCAGCGCGGCGACCGCGAGCGCGAGGATCAGGCCGGTGGCGAAGCCGACGTAGGGCACGAAGATCAGCAGCCCGGTCAGCATGCCGACGGAGACGGCGGACGGCAGGCCGGCCAGCAGCAGCGCCAGGCTGTAGTAGACGGCGAGGATGGCCATGACGAGGAGCTGGCCGCGCAGGAACTGCGAGAGCACGGCGTCGACGTCGGCGAGCATGGTCACGGCCTTGGCGTGCCAGGCGCGCGGGATGGCGTTCTCGACGCGCTCGACGATGGGATGCCAGTCGACCAGCAGGTAGAACATCGCGACGGGCGTCAGCAGCACGGTGGTGGCGATTCCGAACAGCGCCAGGCCGCCGATCTTGACGGATTGGAGCAACTTGTCGGCGAGCGAGCTCCAGCTGTCCGGGGCGGAGGCCAGCATGCGCTGGAGGAAGGCGGCGTCGAGCCGGATGCGCACGCCGTAATGCTGGTGCAGCCAGGGCACCAGCTTGTCGTTGATGGTGGCCGAGAGTTGCGGCAGGCTTTCCGCCACGATGCGCGCCTCGTCGATCAGCAGGGGCACCAAGATCAGCACCAGCGCGGCGAGGATCGCGCCGATCAGCAGCAGCACCAGGATGACGCCGGCGACGCGCGGCAAACCGAGCTTCTGCCAGCGGTCCACCAGCGGATTGCAGATGTAGGCGAGGATGGCGGCGAGGAAGAACGGCGCCAGGATCGGGCCCAGCTGTGCCAGCAGCCAAAGCAGCAGAAGGCCCGCGCCGATCCATAGCGCCGCCTGGAGGCGGTCTTGAAGGATCATTTCCGGTAAAATCCGGCGTCTTGCGAAAGAACCGCAACTTTACCATTCCCCTGGAAATCGGGCCGTGTCCTCATCCACCAACCTGACATATCGCGATGCCGGTGTCGATATCGACGCCGGCGACGAGCTCGTCGAGCGCATCAAGCCGTTCGCCAAGCGCACCATGCGCCCCGAGGTCCTCGGCGGCATCGGCGGCTTCGGCGCGCTGTTCGAAATCTCCAAGAAGTACAAGGAGCCCGTGCTGGTCTCCGGCACCGACGGCGTCGGCACCAAGCTCAAGCTGGCCTTCCAGCTGAACAAGCACGACACCGTCGGCCAGGACCTCGTCGCCATGAGCGTCAACGACATCCTGGTGCAGGGCGCCGAGCCCTTGTTCTTCCTCGATTACTTCGCTTGCGGCAGGCTCGACGTCGATACCGGCGCGACCGTGGTTGCCGGCATCGCCAAGGGCTGCGAACTGGCGGGCTGCGCGCTGATAGGCGGCGAGACGGCGGAGATGCCGGGCATGTATCCGGAAGGCGAATACGACCTTGCCGGCTTCGCCGTCGGCGCGGTCGAGAAGTCGAAGATCATCACCGGCCAGACCATCGTGCCGGGCGACGTCGTGCTGGGCCTGGCTTCCAGCGGCGCCCATTCCAACGGCTACTCGTTGATCCGCAAGATCATCGAGCGCGCCAAGCCGGACATGAATGCCGATTTCCACGGCCAGCCGTTCTCGCATGCCGTCATGGCGCCCACGCGCATCTACGTCAAGCCGCTGTTGGCGCTGATGGCGCAGCTGCCGGTCAAGGGCATGGCCCACATCACGGGCGGGGGCCTCACCGAAAACATCCCGCGCGTGCTGCCCGAGAACGTCACTGCGATCGTCGACAGCAAGGCCTGGACGCTGCCGCCGCTGTTCCAGTGGCTGCAGCGGGAGGGGGGCGTCGCCGACGCCGAGATGCACCGCGTCTTCAACTGCGGCATCGGCATGGCGGTGATCGTCTCTGCCGCGGACGCGGACCGCGCCATGGCGAGCCTGGCTGCCGCCGGCGAGACCGTCTACCGCATCGGACGCATCGAGGCCCGCCAGCCGGGCCAGGCCCAGACCCTGGTCGTCTAGCAGCTTTTCGCCCGGGCTGCGGCCCGGTCCCGTTCCTCTCTTTCGCCGCGGAGCAAGCGCTTCGCGGCGAAACTTCGCGCCTGGGCGCCAGTCACATTCGTCAGCAGGTCGCCGGTGCGGTCATTTTGCGCGCCCGGCGAGGACGGAGGGACGGACGCGTGCCCGATTTCGAAAAGTTCGTACTGAACGAAACCCCGGATGGCGTGGTGGTGACGTCGCGCGAAGGCGAGATCCACTATTGGAACCCCGGCGCCGAGCGGCTGTTCGGCTTTGCCGCCCAGGAGGCGATCGGCAAGCGCTACCGCGACATCGTGGTGCCGGCGGCATGGATGGAGGATGAGGTCGCCGCGTTCCAGCGCGCGCTGGCGACCGGCCGTGCCGACTACGAGTCGGTGCGCTGCACCAAGGACGGGTCGCTCATCTACGTCGCGGTGTCGGGGCGCACCGTCGGCAACGAATACTTCCTGTTCACCCAGAAGGACGTCACTACCCAGAAGGTTCAGCGCGAGGCCAAGCTGCTCGAGGCCAAGTTCCGCGATTTGCTGGAGTCTCTGCCCGACGGCATCGTCATGACCAACACCACGGGTCGGGTGGTACTGGCGAACACCCAGGCCGAGCGGCTGTTCGGCTACGGGCGCGGCGAATTGCGCGGCCAGGTGATCGAGGTGCTGCTGCCGACGCGCTTCCGCCACGGCCACGTCGGCTATCGCGGCGCGTACACCGAGAGGCCGCGCACGCGCGCCATGGGCGCCGGCATGGAACTGTACGGGCTGCGCAAGAACGGCGAGGAATTCCCGGTCGAAATCAGCCTCAGTCCGTTGATGACCGAGGAGGGCACGCTGGTCATGAGCGCGGTGCGGGACATCACCGAGCGCAAGCGCATCGAGCAGGTGCTGCACGACAAGAACATCGAGCTGGAGGCGGCGAGCCTGGCCAAGGACCGCTTCCTCGCCAGCATGTCGCACGAGCTGCGCACGCCGCTCAACGCCATCATCGGCTTCACGGGGATGATGCTCATGCAGTTGGCGGGTCCGCTGTCGGCGACGCAGGAAAAGCACCTGAAGACCATCCAATCGAGCGCCAAGCACCTGCTGTCGCTCATCAACGACCTGCTCGACGTGGCCAAGATCGAGTCGGGCAAGCTGCAGCTGGCCTTCGAACCGGTCGATTGCGTCGCCGTGGTCAACCAGGTGGCGGAGACGCTGCGGCCCCTGGCCGAGCAGAAGGGATTGCGCTTCCGCGTCGAGGCGCCCGAGCGGCTGTCGTTCGCCACCGACCAGCGCGCGCTGAGCCAGATTGCGATCAACCTCGCCAACAACGCCATCAAATTCACCGAGCGCGGCGAGGTGGTGATGCGCCTGCAACTGGACGAAGCCGGCTTGAAGCTCGCCGTCACGGACACCGGTCCCGGCATTCGGGAAGGCGACCAGGCGAAGCTGTTCCAGGCCTTCTCGCAGATGGACGACAGCTCGACGAAGCGCCACGAGGGCACCGGCCTCGGGCTCTACCTGAGCCAGAAGCTCGCCGGCCTGCTGCACGGCGAGTTGACGCTTGCCAGCCGCGAGGGCGAGGGCACCACCTTCACGCTGAGCCTGCGGCGCGCCGAGCGGGATGCCGCCAACGCCGCGACGGAGAAGAACGCGTGACTCACGGCTTACCGAGGCGGCGATGACGACGAGCCGCATCCTCATCGTCGAGGATCATCCGGCCAATATGGAAATGATGAGTTTCCTGCTGGAGGCCTTCGGCTACCAGACCATCGCGGCGGCCGACGGCGAGGAGGGGCTCGCCGCGGCGCGCCGGGAAATCCCCGACGTGATCGTCTGCGATGTGCACCTGCCCAAGCGCGACGGCTACGACGTGGTGCGCGAGCTGAAGTCTTCGCCGCAGACGCGCGATATCCCGGTCATCGCCGTCACGGCGCTCGCCATGGTGGGCGATCGCGAGAAGCTGCTGCAGGCGGGCTTCGACGACTATGTCAGCAAGCCGGTCGATCCCGAGCGCTTCGTCGGCCAGGTCGAAAGCCATTTGCCGCTCGAGCGGCGGGCCGTGGCGGTTCGAGAGGTGGCGGAGGGCGCCGTATCGGCGGCCCCGAAGCCGTCGGCCGGCTTGGCGCGCATCCTGGTGGTCGACGATTCGCCGGTCAACCGCGAACTGATCCGCGATCTGCTCGAGCCCTTCGGCTACGAGGTCGAGCTGGCCCAGAGCGTGGAGGAGGGCCGCCAGCGGGTGCACCGCTCCGCCTTCGATCTCATCGTCTCGGACATGCACATGCCGGAGGAGAACGGCATCGAGATGCTGCGCGAGGTGAAGAGGAATCCGGAGCTGGCTTCCATTCCCTTCGTCTTCCTCACGGCTTCCTACGAGGACGAGCCCAACCAGCGGCTGGCCGCTGCGCTCGGCGCGACCCGCTCGCTGCGGCGACCCATCGAGCCGCGCGTGCTGCTCGCCGAAATCGAAGCCTGCCTTCCCGTGCAGAAGAGAGGACGGCCGCATGGCCAAGATAGCGGTCGTCGATGACCGCCCGACCAACCGGCAGTATCTGACGACCCTGCTGGGCTACTACGGCCATGAAATCGTCGAGGCGGCGAACGGCGCCGAGGCGCTGGATCTCGTGCGCAGGTGGCAGCCCGACCTCGTCGTCACCGACATCCTGATGCCGACCATGGACGGCTACCAGTTCGCGCTGCAGCTCCGCAAGGATCCCAGCGTGCCGCAGCCGCGGCTCATCTTCTACACGGCGACGTACAGCTCCTCGGCCGCCCACGAGATGGCACAGACCTGCGGGGTCGACGCCGTGCTGATGAAGCCCTGCGATCCCGCCGAACTGGTGGCGACGATCAACCGGCTGCTCGGCATCGCGCCGGCGGCGGCGCCGGCGGCCGAGGCGCATGCGGTGGAAGCCGGCGGAGCGGTTCTGCCCGCCGACTACAACCTCGCCAAGTACATCACCCGGCTGCAGGTCACCAAGCGCAGCTTCGATCAGGTGATCGTGCGCAACGTCGACACCGTGCTCGAGCGCGAGCTTGCCGAGATGCTGTCCGAGGAGTTCGCCGGCGATATCGCGGACCTGCGGCGCCTGCTGTTCCGCCTGACGGTGCTGATCGAGGTCAGCACCGAGACCGCGGCCGAGCGCGATCCCGGCCGCCTGGTGGAGATCTTCTTCGGCGCCGCCTGCGAGATCCTGCCGTCGCGGTTCGCCGCGGTTGCCATCTTCAAGGACGGAGAGCGGACGCCGAGCCATATGTTCGCCAAGGACCTGCCGCTCGACGTGCTGGCGAATGCGCCGACGCATGGCGCGCTGGGGGGGCTGGCCAAGGACGGACGCCGGGTGTTGCGCTGGAACGGAGGCGATGCCGACTGGCACGCTGCGCAGTTGCCGCCCGGCCATCCCGACTGTGCGAACTTCCTCGGCGTGGCGGTGGCGGCGCGCGGCCAGACACACGGCTGGCTCTACTTCGCCGATCGGCACGACGCCGACGGCTATAGCGAGGAGGACGAGCGCTTCGCGGGCATCCTCGCGCAGAAGCTCGCGCTGCTGTACGAGAACGTGACGTTCTACGACCTGGTACAGCGCCACGCGGCGCAGTTGGAGATGGAAGCGGCGCAACGGGCGGCGGCGGAGACGCGCCTGCGCGAGAGCGAGCAGCGCTTCCGGCAGCTGGCCGAGAACGTGCGCGACGTCTTTTTCCTCGATACCGGCGAAGGCGTGCCGCTCTATGTCAATCCGGCCTACGAGCGGATCTGGGGACGCACTTGCGAGAGCCTCTATGCGCGGCCGCGCTCCTGGACTGAATCGATCCACGAGGAAGACCGCGATGCCACGGTCGCCAGCTTCGCAGCTGCACTGCGCGACAAGCGCGAGTTCGAGATGGAGTTCCGCATCCGACGGCCCGACGGCGAGACGCGCTGGATCCGCACGCGCGGCTTCCCGGTCGTGGTCGAGGGCGCGCCGCCGCGCATTGCCGGCATCGCCGAGGACATAACCGAACGCAAGGCGCAGGAGGACAAGATCGCCCGTCTGAACCGCATCCAGGAGGTCCTCAGCGGCATCAACTCCGCCATCGTGCGCATCCACGAGCGTGGCGACCTGTACGACGAGGCGTGCCGCATCGCGGTGGAGGCGGGCGGCTTCGCCTCCGCGGCGATCGCCATGCGCGGCGCGGGTTCGGACCGGATCGCCACCGTCGCCGTCTGCGGCGCAGATGCCGACTCCCTCGCCCAACTGGGCGACTGGGAGAGCGAAGACGAGATCGCCCGCGAGGCGCTGCAATCCGGTCGGCCGGCATTCCGCAACGACCTGGCGGCGGAGGACGCTTCAGGCCCGGCGGCGGAGCGCGTTCTGCAAAGCCGCTGCCGTGCTGCGATCGCGCTGCCCCTGACCCGCGATGGCGAGACGGCCGGCGTGCTCGAGTTGTGGTCGCGCGAGCCCGGCGTCTTCGTGGACGGGGAATTGAAGCTGCTGGCGGAACTGGCCGGAGACGTCTCGTTCGCGCTCGACTTCATCGGCAAGAGCGAGCGCCTCGACTACCTGGCGTATTACGACGCGCTGACGGGTCTGCCAAACGGCGCCCTGTTCCACGATCGCCTCAGCCAGCAGGTCCTGAGCGCCACCTCGGAGACGGGCCGCATCGCCGTGGTGCTGTTCGACCTGGCGCGCTTTTCCGCCATCAACGACAAGTACGGCCGCCATGCCGGCGACCTGCTGCTCAAGCGGGTGGCGGCGCGGCTGCTCGAGGTCCAACCCGAGCCGCGCACGCTTGCCCGGGTCGGGGCCAACACCTTCGCCATGGCGGTGGGCGGCTTGCGTGCCGCGGGGGAGGCCGTCGACCGCGTGCGCGAGCGCGTGTTCGTGCCGCTCGGCGAAGCCTTCCCGGTCGACGGCGCGAGCGCGCGGCTGTCGGCGCGCGTCGGCATCGCGACCTTTCCGGCCGACGGCACCGACGCCGCGACGCTGATCCGGCACGCGGAGATCGCGCTGAAGCAAGCGGGCAAGGCCGGGCGCTTCCACTTCTACTCGGCCGACGCCAACGCACGGGCGGCGGCGCGGCTGGCGCTCGAAGAGCAGTTGCGCGATGCGGTCGCCGGGCGACAGTTCGTTCTCCACTACCAGCCGCGCGTGGACCTCGTCAGCGGCCTGATCGTCGGCGCCGAGGCCCTGATCCGCTGGCAGCATCCGCAGCGCGGCCTGCTGGAGCCCGACGAATTCATACCCCTCGCCGAACAGACCGGCTTCATCGAGGCGATCGGCGATTGGGTGATCGACGCAGTGTGCGCGCAGCAGGCCGACTGGCTGATCCGCTTCGGCGCAACGGTTCCGGTCGCCTTCAACCTGTCGGCGGCGCAGATCGGAAAGGGCGATTTCCTCGAGACGCTGCAGGGGGCGCTCGCCGGACGCGACCTCGACCGCAAGTACCTCGAGGTCGAATTGACCGAAAGCGCGGTCATGGAGAACCTGGACGACGCCATGCGCGTGCTGTCGGCGCTTCGCGCGCTCGGCATCGCGCTGTCGCTGGACGACTTCGGCACCGGCTATTCCTCGCTCGCCTATCTCAAGCAGTTCCCCTTCAACTTCGTGAAGATCGACAAGTCGTTCATCGCCGACATCGTGCGCAATCCCGAGGATGCGATCATCGCCAAGGCGATCATCGCCCTGGCCCATCGCCTCAACCTGCGCGTCGTCGCCGAGGGCGTGGAGACCGAGGCCCAGCTGACCTATCTGCGCGCCAACTGCTGCGACGAGATGCAGGGCTACTACTTCAGCCGGCCGGTCCCGGCGAACGATTTCGGCGAGATGCTGCAAAGCGGCAAGCGGCTGGAACTCCAGCCGCTCGAGGGCGAGGGACCGTGCACGGTGATGGTCGTCGACGGCGACCCCGACGCGCTGGCGGCGATGAAGCGGACGCTGCTGACGGGAGGATGCGAAGTGCTGACCGCGCAGAGCGGCGAGCAGGGACTCGACGTGCTGAGCGTCAACGCCGTGCAGGTCATCGTGTGCGACCAGCGCATGCCCGGCATGTCGGGAACGCAGTTCTGCAATCGCGTGCGTACTCTCTATCCGGACACCATTCGCATCGTCCTGGCCGGCTACGCCGACATCGAGGCGGTGGTCGATGCCGTCAATCGCGGCGTCGTCTATCGCTTCCTCTCCAAGCCCCTCGACGAGCGCCTGCTGAAGGCCCACGTCCGCGATGCCCTGCGCCACCACGGCGCCATCGCCCGCGAGGCGGCGCTGCCGGCCAGTCGCGCCGCATAAACCTCTTTCCATTTACGCCGGAAGTGCTACGGTAAGCTATTGACGTTGATATGTCTTTGGAAATAGCATTAATAATATTAATTCACGCATTTGACTCTCGTTGAGCAGCCTCGATGCCGCTTTGCCTTGGGGAGAACGTCATGAACGAGATGTCCTTACGTTCGAAATTGATCGCCATCATCGTCCTGGTGATGTGCGCGCTGGTCGCCCTGTTCGGGGTCGTGCTCCATTCCGAACGCAGCGTGATGCTGGAGGACCGCCAGGAGAAGCTGCGCAACGTGGTCGAGGCAGCGCAGGGGGTGGTCAGCTATTACGAGTCCCTGGCGCGCTCGGGGGCGATGTCGAAGGAAGAGGCGCAGAAGTCCGCGCTCGCCATCCTGCGCACCATCCGCTACAACAAGGTCGAATATCTGTGGGTCAACGACATGTCGGCGCGCATGATCATGCATGCCGCAAAGCCCGAACTCGACGGCAAGGATGTCAGCGACCTGAAGGACCCGAACGGCAAATACCTGTTCAGGGAGTTCGCTGATACCGCGGCGAAGAAAGGTGCGGGCTTCGTCGATTACTACTGGCCGAAGCCCGGCGAAACGGACCCGGTCGCCAAGCTGTCCTACGTGGCCGCCTTCGAGCCCTGGGGCTGGGTCATCGGCACCGGCGTCTACCTCGACGACGTCAGCCGCGCCTTCTGGGCCGCCGCCGCCCGCTTCCTGACCTGGGGCCTGGTGATCGGCGCGGCCATGGCCGGCCTGCTGCTGCAGCTCTATCGCAGCCTGTTTCGCCTGCTCGGCGGAGAGCCGCGCGACGCCGCCGAGGCGGCGCGGCGCATCGCCGCCGGCGACCTGCGGGAAAGCATCGCGACGCGTCCCGGCGACGAGTCCAGCGTGGTCGCTGCGATGGCCCAGATGCGGAACAACCTTAGCGCCATGATCGCCGAGCTGACGCGCCAGTCCGAGCAACTGTCGGCGGACGCCGGCCTGCTGCACCGGATGGCCGACAGCGTCGCGGCGCGCTCCCAGACAGAAAGCGAAGCCGCGCAGAGCATCGCCGCGACGGTCGAGCAGATGACCGCCAACATCAGCCAGATCGCCCAGAACGTCGAGGACGCGCAGCGGGTGACGGTCGAGGCCGATTCGGCGGCGCAGCAGGGCGGCGGCGTCATCGAGCAGGTGCGCCAGGAGATCAACCGGCTGTCCGAAGCGGTGAACCGCTCGGCCGGGCAGATCCAGGAGCTCGACACCCATGCCGCGGAAATCAACCTGATCGTCAATACCATCAAGGACATCGCCGACCAGACCAATTTGCTGGCGCTCAACGCCGCGATCGAGGCGGCGCGGGCCGGCGAACAAGGCCGCGGCTTCGCCGTGGTCGCCGACGAGGTGCGCAAGCTGGCCGAACGCACCACCGCATCCACCGGCGAGATCGCCGGCATGATCGGCCGCATCCAGGGCAGCACCAAGGAGGCGGTGGTCAGCATGAACGAGGGCGCCAGCCAGGCTTCGCAGGGCGTCGGTCTGGCATCGCACGCCGGCGAATCGATCCTGCTCATTCGCGACCGGGCCCAGCGGGTCACCGAGGTGGTGAGCGAGATCAGCGAGGCCATCCGCGAACAAAGCACGGCCAGCGACGACATCGCCAGCCGTGTGGTGCGGGTGGCCGAGTCGGCCGAGGAAAGCGCCGGCGAAGTCACGCGCACGGCGGCGGCGGCGCGCAGCCTGCAGGAGATGTCGCGCGCGATGCGCGAATCGGTGGCGCGCTTTCGCCTTGCCTAGCGCGACTAGCCCAGCTTCGCGCGCTCCTCGCGCTGCACCTGGGTGATGAAGCGCTGGAGATCGTTCTCCTGCGCGGGCAGCAGCCTCAGGAACTCGCAGCCGAGGCGGCCTACCTCGCGCGTGCCGCGCGCCACGCGGCCGACGAAGCGCACCACCATGTCGACGTCGAGCCGGCCGTACTTGCCGAGATCGATGCTGCTGCGCAGGATGTGGTCGCCGCGACTGAAAGGCAGTGCCGTTTCCTGTGACTCGAGCCCGACGCCGCCGAGGCCGATGTCGATGACTGCCATCTGCCATTCGGCGGCCGCCGGGCCGGCGCGGAAGTAGCAGGGACGCCGCTGCGTCAGCGGCAGCGACAGCCGGAAGAACTCGCGGCGCTGCAGGCGCACGTAGGTGGTCGGAATCCGGGTGGCGAGGGCCGGGCGCTTGTCGAACATCACCTGCCAGACGCGTTCCGACGAGAACTGGTTGCGCACGCCTTGCGGATTGGCGATGAAATGCGCGCGCTGGCTCTGCAGCAGCCGGCGGTTGGTGTCTTCGTCGGCACCCCAGTCGAAGACCACGGTATCCGAGTCCTCGTCGACGTCCAGCAGCACCGTCACCATGCTGTGCGCGCCGGCGTCGAAGGAGACGGTCACCAGCTCGCCGTCGTTGATGAGTTGGCGCAGGTAGAAGATGATCTCTCGTCGGAACGTGATCCGGTAGGCGTCGAGGTTGTCGGCGAAGTCCTGGCTCATGGGGCGATGACGTGACGGCGTACGAGTTCGGCTATTTTCTCCTGCGCGCGCACGTCGAGGCAATCGATTATCTCGATGTCGCGCGTGCTCCTCAGCCAGGTTAGCTGGCGCTTGGCGAATTGCCGCGTCGCGAACACGCCGCGGTCGCGCAATTCCCCTGGCGCGGTCCGGCCTTCGAGCATCTCCCAGACCTGCCGGTAGCCGACGCAGCGCATCGACGGCATTTCGGCATCCAGCGCGTAGCGCCGCCGCAGCATTTCCACTTCGCCGACCAGCCCTGCCGCCAGCATGGCGTCGAAGCGCTGCGCGATGCGCTCGTGCAGCACGGCGCGGTCGCCTGGAATCAGCGCCAGCCCGAGCGTGCGAAAGGGCGGCGGTGCGCTCGCCTGGCGCGCGAAGAAGGCACCGAGCGGCTGCCCGGTCAGCCGCAGCACCTCGAGCGCGCGCTGGATGCGCTGGGAATCCGTCGGCGCGAGGCGGGCCGCACTTTCGGGATCGCCCCGCGCGAGTTCGGCATGCAGCGCCGGCCAGCCGCGCTCGCGCGCCTCGGCGGCGATGGCCGCGCGCAGTTCCGCATCGGCTTGCGGCAGATCGGCCAGGCCGGAGCGCAGGGCCTTGAAGTAAAGCATCGTTCCGCCGACCAGCAGGGGCACCTTGCCGCGTGCGGCGATCTCCCCCATCACCCGCAGCGCGTCCTCGCGGAAGCGGGCCGCTGAGTAGGTCTCCTCTGGCGTGACGAGATCGATCAGGTGGTGCGGGAAGCGCGCCAGCGTTTCGCGGTCGGGCTTGGCGGTACCGATGTCCATGTCGCGGAAGACCTGCGCGGAATCGACGCTGACGATCTCCACCGGGAAGCGGGTCGCCAGATCCATGGCCGCGGCGGTCTTTCCGCTCGCAGTGGGGCCCATGAGAAGGATGGCCGGGGGCAGGACCGCCTTGCCGTCTGCCGTCATTTCCCGCGCATGAATAGCTTGTCGAGGTCGTCCATGCCGAGCTGGACCCAGGTGGGACGCCCGTGGTTGCACTGGTCGGCGCGCTCGGTCGCCTCCATCTGCCGCAGCAGGGCGTTCATCTCGGGCACCGTGAGGCTGCGATGGGCGCGTACCGAGCCGTGGCAGGCCAGGGTGGCGAGGAGCTCGTTGCGCCGCGCTTCGGCGAGCCGGCTGTCGGGATGATCGGCGAGGTCGGCCAGCAGGCCGCGCACCAGGGCGCCGAGGTCGCCGCCGGAAAGCAGCGCCGGCACGGCGCGCACGGCGAGTTGCTGCGGGCCGGCCGGCGCGACCTCGAAGCCGAGCGCGCGCAGCTCCTCCTGGCGCTCCTCGGCGCAGGCCACTTCCAGCGGGCTGGCGGAGAGCAGGGCGGTGACCAGCAGCGGCTGCCGCGGCGGCGGACCCGCCTCGAAGGCCTTCTTCAATTTCTCGTAAAGGATGCGCTCGTGCGCGGCGTGCATGTCGACCAGTACCAGTCCGGCTTCGTTCTGGGCGAGCACATAGACGCCGTGGAGCTGCGCCAGCGCGTAGCCGAGCGGCGCCGCGGCGGACACCGACGGCTGCGGGTAGGGCAGCGGCTCGATTGCGGGGGCGGCATCGGGTTCGAACGCCTGGCGCGCGAAGCCGAGGTAGGCTGCGGCGTCCGGCTCGCGCAGCGCGAAGGCGGCCTGCCGCGGCGGCGTGAAGGAGGCGGTGCCGATGGACGGCGGCACGGGCCGCGCTTCGGGGACCTCGGCAAGCCGAGCCGCAGCGAGCGGCTCCGCCAGCGCGCGCGTCAGCGCATGGAAGACGAACTGGTGCACGCCGCGGCCGTCGCGGAACCGCACCTCGGTCTTGGCGGGATGCACGTTTACATCGACGGCGGCGGGATCGAGTTCGAGGAACAGCACGTAGGCCGGATGGCGGCTGCCGTGCAGCACGTCGGCATAGGCCTCGCGCACCGCGTGGACAAGCAGCTTGTCGCGCACGAAGCGGCCATTGACGAAGAAATACTGCTGGTCGCGCGACGCCGACGAATAGGCGGGCAGTGCGGCGAAGCCGGTGAGGCGCAGCAGTCCCGCGGCGGCGTCGACGGGGCGCGCCTGGGTGAAGAAATCGTCGCCGAAGATTTCGCGCAGCCGTCGCTCGACGTTGTCGGCGATCAGGCGGCGCCTGACGTTGCGGTCGTGGGTCAGGGAGAAGGCGACGTCGGGCCGCGCCAGCGCCATGCGGCGCAGGACTTCGTCGCAGTGCGCGAACTCGGTGGCTGCGGTGCGCAGGAACTTGCGGCGCGCCGGCGTGTTGAAGTAGAGGTCGGCGACCTCGATGACCGTGCCGGCGGACAGCGCGGCCGGCTCGGCGTCGCGGCCGTCGTTGCGGATGCGCCAGGCATGGCCGGCGCCGTCGCGGCGGCTGGTGACCGCCAGTCGCGCGACCGCGGCGATCGAGGCGAGCGCCTCGCCGCGGAAGCCGTAGCTGGCGACACGCTCGAGGTCGTCGAGCGAGGCGATCTTGCTGGTGGCGTGGCGGGCCAGCGCCAGCGGCAGGTCGTCGCGCTCGATGCCGCCGCCGTCGTCGGCGACGCGGATCAGCTTGACGCCGCCTTCCTCGACCTGGACGTCGATGCGGGTCGCCCCGGCGTCGAGACTGTTCTCGACCAGTTCCTTGAGCACCGATGCAGGGCGCTCGACCACCTCGCCGGCGGCGATCTGGCTGATGAGGAGGTCGGGAAGGGCATGGATGCGCGGCACCGGCGGATTATAGCGGCGGGCCGCGAGGCCGCCGGCCCGGATCGCGGCGTCACGGTAGAATGCGCGGCTCCCCTCGTCCGGCACTCGCCTCCATGGATCTGCTCGCCCAGTTCATCGACATCGTCCTTCATCTCGACAAGCACCTGGCCCTGCTGGTGGTCCAGTACGGCGCCTGGATCTACGGGCTGCTGTTCCTGATCGTGTTCTGCGAGACCGGGCTGGTGGTGACGCCCTTCCTGCCGGGGGATTCCCTGTTGTTCGTGTCGGGCGCGCTGGCCGCGACCGGCGGCATGGACCTGATGGGGCTGATCGCCGTGCTGCTGTCCGCCGCCGTTCTCGGCGACAACTGCAACTACTGGATCGGCCGCTGGATCGGCAAGCGCGTGCTGCATTGGGGGGAGGGCGCGCCGCGCTTCTTCAACCGTGCCGCCTTCGACCAGGCCCACGCCTTCTACGAACGCTGGGGCGGGCTGACCATGACCCTGGCGCGCTTCATTCCGCTGGTGCGCACCTTCGCGCCCTTCGTCGCCGGCGTCGCGCGCATGACTTACGCGCGCTACTTCGCCTTCGACCTGCTCGGCGCCGTCGTCTGGGTGGTATCGCTGTCCGCCGCCGGCTACTGGTTCGGCAACCTGCCGGCCGTCAAGGAGAACCTTTCCCTGGTCATCGTCGCCATCATCGGCCTGTCGGTACTGCCCATCGCGATGGGTTGGTTGCGGCAGCGTTTCGCCCGCTGAAACAAAGGCTTGGGCGGCAACAGGGGCTTTGGGCTAAGATGCGCCATGCGAGTTTTCCTGGTGGTTGCGGCGCTCTCGACGGTCCTTGCGGCCTGCGCCGCGCCTTCGGCTTCCGGACCGAAAGGGAGCGGCGGCTTCGATCCCGCCCAACTCGCCAAGACGGATCTTGACCGGGTCGCCGACATTCACCGCCGGGAAGTCTTCGCCAGCCTGCGCGTGCTGGCCGAGAAGCTCTATCGGCGCAATCCGCGCGAATGGCGGAAATCGGCCGGGAGCCTCGAAGCCGCGCTCGCGCGCATCTTCGAGCCGCGCTACGGCTGGCGCCTGCCGGAACTCGAAGGACGCTGGGGAACGGAAGCGGTGCTGCTCGGCCTGCGCGAGGACTACGCCGGCGACCGGGTCGCCGCCTTCATCGGCGGCCTGGGCGGCATGATGAATGCCGCCTTCGAAGACAAGACGGAGTTTTTCGTGATCGACGATCTCGACGCACAGAAGCTTTACAACAGCGCCCGCAATCTCGAGACGGCGGCGTGGAAGCTGGCCCAGGCGCGCGGCGCCGACGGGCGGCCGCTGTTGCTCTCCAACGAGATGGCGCCCGACTACAACCTCAGCTTCGAGCGCGAGTTCGGCCGGATGATCGGCAATCTCGACATGCTGGCCGCGCTGGTGGCCGACCGCAGCCACCGCACCATCGCCAAGGCGATCCAGAGCGTCGCCGGCTTCGTGTTCCTTCCCGTGGCGGGCATCAAGTGATGGAGAAGCGCTACGTCATCCTGATCTCGGGCCGCGGCAGCAACATGCAGGCGCTGTTGGAGGCCGGCCTGCCGGGGCGCTGCGCCGCGGTGATCTCAAACCGGCCCGAGGCGGCGGGGCTGGCCTGGGCCGACGCGCAAGGCGTGCCGACGGCCGTGGTCGACCACAAGGCCTACGCCAGCCGCGAGTCATTCGATGCGGCGCTCGCCGCGGAGATCGATCGCCATGCGCCCGACCTGGTGCTGTTGGCCGGCTTCATGCGCGTGCTGGGAGATGGTTTCGTTGCCCGCTACAACGGCCGGCTGCTGAATATCCACCCGTCGCTGCTCCCGGCTTTCCCGGGCTTGCGCACCCATGCAGCGGCGCTGGCTGCGGACGTGAAGATCCACGGCTGCACCGTGCACTTCGTGACCCCGGCGCTCGATTGCGGGCCGATCGCCGTGCAGGCGGCGGTCCCCGTGCTGCCAGGCGATACGGAAGCGGATCTCGCCGCGCGCGTGCTGACGCAGGAACACCTGATCTATCCGCAAGCCGCGCGCTGGTTCCTCGAAGGGCGCCTGAGCATCGTCGACGGCCATGCCAAGCTGGCCGATGCGGCCGGCGATGCCACCGCACTGCGCGTGCCTCTCGCCTGAGGGGCGCATGCCATTCGCCATCGCCCTGGCGGTATCCGTCATGCTCCACGCGGCCGCCGTCGTCATGCCGGGGTGGAGCCTGCCGGGCGACGCCGAGCCTCAAACCATTGAGGCGGAGTTGATGTCGCCCTCGCCCTCGCCGCCGCCGGCGGCGCCAGCCGACCTTGTTCCGAAACCCAAGGTCCGGCCGCACCCGGCGCGGCATGCAGCC
>DASVZI010000178.1:0-3064 GCA_036391735.1 Rhodocyclaceae bacterium | reverse complement strand
CAGCAGTTCGCCGACGATGCCGCGCCGGAACAGCAGCACGCAGGCGACGAAGATCGCCCCCATGATGACCGTCACCAGCGAACCGACCTTGTCCGCCAATTCGTTCTCCAGTACCACGATGACGCCGGCGCCGACCACCGGCCCGAACACCGTGCCCATGCCGCCGACCAACGTCATCAGCACCACTTCGCCCGACGCATGCCAATGGGCATCGGTCAGCGAGGCGAAACCGAGCACCAGCGTCTTGAGGGCGCCCGCCAGGCCCGCCAGCCCGGCCGACAGCACGAAGGCCAGCAGCTTGTAGCGCGAGACGTCGTAGCCGAGCGACACCGCGCGCGGCTCGTTCTCGCGGATCGCCTTCAGCACCTGGCCGAACGGCGAGTGGATGGTGCGATGGATCAGCCAGAACGCCGCCGCGCAGACCGCCAGCACAACGTAGTAGAGGGCCAGATCGTCGTCGAGGTTCAGCCCGGCCAGCGCGCCGCGCGGTACGCCCTGCAGGCCGTCCTCGCCGCCGGTGAACGGCGCCTGGATGAAGAAGAAGTACATCATCTGCGCCAGCGCCAGCGTCACCATGGCGAAGTAGATGCCCTGGCGCCTGATGGCCAGCGCGCCGAACAGCCAGCCGAGCAGCAGCGCCGCGGCGGTGCCGGCCAGCACGCCGACGCCGACCGGCCAGCCGAGGTCGCGCAGCGCGTAGCCGGCGACGTAGGCCGCCGTGCCGAAGAAGGCGGCATGCCCGAAGGACAGCAGGCCGGTAAAGCCGAGCAGCAGGTTGAAGGCGCAGGCGAAGACCGCGTAGCAGAGCACCTTCATCACCAGCACCGGATAGGCGAAGAACGGCGCCGCGAGCAGCAGCACGAGCAGCACGAGGTAGCCGAGGACGTCGCGTCTCATGCGGCGTTCACCTTTCCTTGCCGAACAGGCCCGCGGGCCGGAACATCAGCACCACCGCCATGATGATGAACACCACGGTCGCCGACGCTTCCGGGTAATAGACCTTGGTCAGGCCCTCGATGATGCCCAGGCCCAGGCCGGTGACGATGGAGCCGAGGATCGACCCCATGCCGCCGATCACCACCACTGCGAACACGGTGATGATGAGGTTGGAGCCCATCAGCGGGTTCACCTGCGTCGCCGGCGCCGCCAGCACGCCCGCGAAGCCCGCCAGCGCGACGCCGAAGCCGTAGGTCAGCATGACCATCAGCGGCACGTTGATGCCGAACGCCTGGGTAAGGCGCGGGTTCTCGGTGGCGGCGCGCAGGTAGGCGCCGAGCCGCGTCTTCTCGATGAGGAACCAGGTCGCGAAGCACACCGTCAGCGACGCCAGCACCACCCAGGCACGGTACTTCGGCAGGAACATGAAGCCGAGGTTGAAGGCGCCCGTCAATTCATCCGGGATCTCGTAGGGCAGGCCGGAGATGCCGTACTGGTCGCGGAACACGCCTTCGATGATGAGCGCCAGCCCGAAGGTCAACAGCAGGCCGTAGAGATGGTCGAGCTTGTAGAGCCACTGCAGCAGCAGCCGCTCGATGACGACGCCGATCGCGCCCACCGCGAACGGCGCCGCCAGCAGCGACCACCAGTAGCCGAGGCCCAGGTAGCTGAGCCCCATCCAGGCGAAGAAGGCGCCCATCATGTAGAGCGCCCCGTGGGCGAAGTTGATGATGTTCAGCATGCCGAAGATCACGGCGAGCCCGAGGCTCAGGATGGCGTAGAACGAACCGTTCACCAGCCCGAGCATCAGCTGGCCCATGAGGGCCGGCAGCGGGACGCCGAAGATCTCCATTGCGCTCGCCGCCCTACTTCTTCTTGATGAGCGGGCACTTCGACATCGACAGCGGCTGCGCCCCCTCCTCGGCGGGGATGACCTGCCGGATCCAGTAGTAGTCCCACGGATACTTGGACTCCTCGGGCTTCTTCACCTGCATCAGGTAGAAGTCGTGGACCATGCGGCCGTCGTCGCGGATGTAGCCGTTCTTGGCGAAGAAGTCGTTGATCTTCGTCTTCTTCATCTGCGCCATGACCTTCTGGGTGTCGTCGGTACCCGTCGCCTTCACCGCGTTCAGGTAGTGCATCACGCCGGAATAGAGGCCGGCCTGCACCATCGTCGGCATCTTCTTCTGGCGCTCGAAGAAGCGCTTCGACCAGGCGCGCGTCTCGTCGTTGCGATCCCAGTAGAAGGCCTCGGTCAGGTACATGCCCTGCGTCGCCTTGAGCCCCAGGCTATGGATGTCGGTGATGAACATCAGCAGGCCCGCCAGCGTCTGCTTGGGCGTGATGCCGAACTCGGCCGCCTGCTTGATGGAGTTGGTGGTGTCGGTGCCGGCATTCGCCAAGCCGATGACCTGTGCGCCCGAGGCCTGTGCCTTCAGCAGGTAGGACGAGAAGTCGCTGCCCGGGAAGGGATGCCGCACCGAGCCGAGCACCTTGCCGCCGTTGGCGACGACGACGTCCGAAGCGTCCTTCTCCAGCGACTGGCCGAAGGCGTAGTCGGCCGTGAGGAAGAACCAGGTCTTGCCGCCCTGCTTCACCACCGCCTTGGCGGTGCCGTTGGCGAGCGCGTAGGTGTCGTAGGTGTAGTGGATGGTGACATCGTTGCAGTCCTCGTTGGTGATGCGCGTCGAGGCCGGGCCGGACATCAGGGCGATCTTGTTCTTGTCCTTGGCGACTTTCATCGCCGCCAGCGCGGTGGACGTCGTCACCATGTCGGTGATGATGTCGACCTTGTCGCGGTCGAACCATTCGCGCGCCTTGTTGGATGCGATGTCGCCCTTGTTCTGGTGGTCGGCGGCGACGACCTCGATGGCGAAGGCCGGCTTGTTCTTCGCCTTGAAGTCCTCGACGGCCATCTTGACGGCTTCCACCGATCCGGCGCCGGCGAGATCGGAATAGGCGCCCGACATGTCGGTGAGCACGCCGATCTTGACGACGTTGTCCGAGATCTGCGCCTGGGCGGCGCCGGCGGCGAGCCCGAATGCGGCAGTGACTGCGGTAGCGATGCGTGAGGCTTTCATGCTTGTCTCCTGTTGTTGTTTCAGACGCCTAGAAACTCTTGCAGAAA
>DASVZI010000177.1:0-17758 GCA_036391735.1 Rhodocyclaceae bacterium | reverse complement strand
TGGTCCTGGTCGGCGAGCCGGTAGAACCGCTCGAACACGCGTTCGCGCTGGGCCGCGGGAATTCCCGGCCCGTCGTCGCTCACGATCACCGCAACGCCGTCCTCGCCGCAGCGCACATCGACAATGGCGTGCCGAATGCAGCGCCTGCCACATCGCCTTCCCGCCGGCATTGCTTCCAGCCGACGACTGGCTGGAGATCATGTCCCGCCTGGACAAGCACTTCGGAGCGGACGCCAGCCTCGACGCGAAGACGCGCGAGCAGATCGCCAACTACCTCGATCGCAACGGCGGTCCGGGCAGGATCTTCGGGAGCCGCGGCGAGGAGTTGCCGCGCATCACGACCACCGATTGGTTCCTGCGCAAGCATCGCGGCGCAGTCCGCATGGTGCTGAAGGGCAAGGTCAAGAGCCTGGCGGACTGCGCCGCCTGCCACAAGGGCCCCGAGATCGAGAAGATGAAGGGCGGCTAGGCGCCGAGATCAGAGGAAGGCGGACAGCCAGATCGCTGCGCCGCTCCATGCCGAGAGTACCAGGGCCCAGCCGATGCGCGCCGCGGTGATCGCTTCGGTCGGGTCTCCCTGCTTGCGTCCCGTCACCATCGCGCGCGGCAGGTTTTCACGATGCAGCAGGCTGCCGACGGCAACGCCGGCGAGGTGTATCGCCACCACCAGCAGCATCGCGGTAGCCGCTCCTTCATGCAGTTCCTCGCTCATCGAGCCGCCGATCTCGTTGTACGCGGCCCAGCCCGAAACGCCGACGATCGGCGTCAGGGCCAGCAGCAGGAAGATCGCGTAGCTGCCCGCCGGATTGTGGCCTGTGAAGTGCTCGGGGCGGCGGGCCGCCAGGCTGCGAAGGTACTGCAACGCGGAGGCGGGCGAGTAGGCGAAGCTGGCGAAGCGCGCGTGCCGGCTGCCGACGAAGCCCCAGAAGATGCGGAACAGCGCGACGGCGACCATGAGTGCGCCGGCCGCCACATGGACGTTCTTCCACGATTCGCTTTCCGACGTCAGCCACGCGGTCGCGAAGGCGCCCGCGAGCAGCCAATGGCCGAGCCGCGTCGGCGCGTCCCAGACGAGAATCTGCTTCATGCCGCTAGACGCCCGCGCGCGTCATCAGGAAGCGCAGCAGATCGGCCTTCTCGGCGGCGGTGCACTCGCGGCCGACCACTTCCTTGCAATTGCGGCGGAACCACTTCTCGGTCTTGGTCGGTTCGGTGAAGCGGGACGAACCGGCCACGGGAGCGATGGCCTCGATCGGCTTGCCGGTGATGACGTGCTTGCCGCCTGTGGTCGGATCATCGGTATGGCAGGTCGCGCAGTTGGGCATCTTCTCCGCGGCGCTGCGCTTTTCGAGGTAGAACTGGCGACCGCGCTCGGCGGAAGGCGCGAACTTCGGCTGTTCGCGCGCAGCCTCGGCGGCATAGCCGGCGAGCATCTGTTGCGGTGTCTCGGCGAAGGCGAGCGGTGCCGCGACAACAGCGGCAAGGGTGAGCAGGCGTTTCATGCGAGGGCTCCGATGACGAGGGGAAGCCGCGAGCGATCGCGGCAGTTCGCATGGTAGGGCGCCGAAATTAAAGGCGGCTTAAGGCCTATAGACGCCGGATCTTCTCGACCAGCGCGGTGGTCGAGCGCTCATGGATGAATGGAATGGAATGGACCTGTCCGCCCCAGCCCATGACTTCGGCGTAGCCGACGATCTTCTCGGCCGGCCAGTCGCCGCCCTTCACCAGCACGTCTGGGCGCGCCTCGAGGATGCGCGCGAGCGGCGTGTCCTCGTCGAACCAGGTGACGAGCGAGGCGCATTCGAGGGCCGCCAGCACCGCCATGCGATCGGCGAGGCGATTGATCGGCCGGTCGTCGCCCTTGCCGAGCCGCCTGACGGAGTCGTCGGTGTTCGCGGCGATCAGCAGGCTCGCGCCGAGCGCGCGCGCCTGGGCGAGATAGGTGACGTGGCCGCGATGCAGGATGTCGAAACAGCCGTTGGTGAACACCAGCGGCCGCGGCAGTTCCGCGACGCGGGCCCGCAGGTCCGCGGGCTCGCACAGCTTTGCCTCGAATGGCGGCGCGGCGTAGCGCATGCGCCTACTTCTTGGCGGCGCCGCCGTTGTCCTGCGCCGGCTGCTGCTGCGGGCGGTTGTCGAGCCGCTTGGCCTCGTCCTCGGAGATGATCTCGAAGACGCGAACCACCTTCTGTACGCCGGCCGTCGTGCGCGCGATCTCGACTGCATCGTTGGCCTCGCGCTGGGTCACGATGCCCAGCAGGTACACCGTTCCACCTTCGGTGACCACCTTGACATGGTTCGGGGTGAACTTGCTGGCATCGACGAAGCGCGCCTTCACCTTCGACGTGATGTAGCTGTCGTTGCTGCGGGCGCCGAACGAGCTGACGCCGGCCACCAGCAGCTCATCGGTGATCGCCTTGACGTTCGGCACGCTGGTGACGATGCGTTCGACCTCGGCCCGCGCGGCATCGTTCGGCACTTCGCCGGTGAGCAGCACGTTGCGGTCGTAGCTGGTCACGTTCACATGGGCCCTGTCGCCGTACTTGTCGCTGATGCGGTTGGCGGCGCGGGTCTCGATCGCCTCGTCGGCGATGTAGGTCTCGCTGGGGCGGCGGTCGGTGAACATCAGGACGCCGGTGCCGACGCCGACGGCGGCGACCGGAAAGCAGCCCGTCAGCAGGGTCGCGGAAGCGGTACAGGCCGCGGCGAGGGCGGCGACGCGTGCCGCGGCGCGAATGCGCTTGTTCATGCCTTCTCTCCAAGGATGAGGTTGTCGATACCGTCGCACAGGCAGTGCAGCGTCAGGAGGTGCACTTCCTGGATGCGCGCGGTCTGCGCCGCCGGGACGCAGAGATGGATGTCGGCAGGCGCCAGGCAGCCCGCCATTTTGCCGCCGCCCTTGCCGGTCAGCGCGACCACGCGGACGCCGCGTGCATGGGCAGCCGCGATGGCCTCCAGCACGTTGGGCGAATTGCCGGAGGTGGAGATGGCCAGCAGCACGTCGCCGCGGCGACCGAGCGCCGTGACCTGCTTGGCGAAGACGTCCTCGTAGCGGTAGTCGTTGCCGATCGAGGTCAGCGTGGAGGTATCGGTGGTCAGCGCGATGGCGGCGAGCGGTTCGCGCTCGCGCTCGAAGCGGTTCAGCAATTCGGCGGCGAAGTGCTGCGAGTCGGCGGCGGAGCCGCCATTGCCGCAGGCCATGATCTTGCCGTCCGCCTTGAGACAGTCGACCATCGCCTGGACGGCGGCCGCGATGGGCGCCGCCATGGCGTCGACGGCCTCCTGCTTGGCCTGGATGCTGGATGCGAAGAGGTCGCGGATTCGTTGTTCGAGATTCATGTTGACGAGGGCAGGTCCGGAGCGCAAATCCGGCATTATGCGAGATTAGTCGGCGCAGCGACCGGCCGAACAGCCGAAATGGCCGGCTAAATGACGACAAATACTTCGATCAGCAGGCGCCGCCAGGGGTTCCGGTCGGTGCCGAGCCGCGCGATGCGGGCCGAGATACGCGTGCCCCGGTCCATTTCGGCCGCGACGGCGCGGTTTTCGGCGCGCGGCAGATAACCCAGCTTGGCGCCGCGCCATTCGACGCGCACCGCGTTGGCATCGTGCTCATTGTCCGGCTCGCGGACCAGGTCGAGCGCATCGCCTTCGCGCAACTGCGGCCACAGCGCCTCGCCCGCATAATACTGGAAGCCGGCCAGCGGGGAGCTTTGCACCAGGATGCGGATCGACTCCGCGTGCAGAGTGCCGATCAGCAGCGCGGCGGCCAGGCTAGCCAGGACGGAACGCATCCTTGAGCCATTCGAGCCGCCCGTCCTGGATCAGCACACAGTCGAAGCGGCAGGGGCGCTCGCCGTGGCGAGCGAGCCAATGGCGAGCCGCGACGAGCAGACGCGCTTGCTTGGCGGACGTAATGCTCGCCGCGGCGCCGCCGTACGCCATACCCGATCTCAGCCGCACTTCGACGAACACCGCCATGCCGCCGTCGTCGCAGACCAGGTCGATTTCGCCGCCGCGCACCCGGAAGTTGCGCTCCACCAGCCGCAGCCCGCGCGAGCGAAGAAAGCCGGCGGCGCGGTCTTCGCCGGCCGCGCCGGCCGCTTGCCTGGAGATCGTGGGACTGGAACAATGCCGCATATGGAAACGCATGATACGACAACGTCATTGAAGGTGGTGGCGACGCCGCTCGGCAACCTCGAGGACATCAGCCAGCGCGCCCTCGACGCGCTGCGCCTTGCCGACGTCGTCGCCTGCGAGGACACGCGGCATACCCGCCGGCTGTGCGAGCGCTATGGCATTGGCGCCGCGCTGCTGCCGCTGCACGAACACAACGAGAACCAGGCCGCCGAAAAGGTGATCGCGCTGCTTGCCGAGGGCAAGCGCGTCGCCCTCGTCTCCGACGCCGGCACGCCGGCCATTTCCGACCCCGGCGCACGCGCGGTCGCCGCCGTGCGCGCCGCCGGCTTCCGCGTCGTTCCGCTGCCGGGACCGAGCGCCGCGGTCACTGCCTTGTCGGCGGCAGGCCTTCCCGACGCGCGCTTCCTCTTCGCCGGCTTCCTGCCGACGAAGGCGGCGGCGCGCCGTGCCGAGATCGCCCGGCTTGCCGCGGTGCCAGCGGCGCTGGTGTTCTACGAGGCGCCGCATCGCATCGAGGAGACCGTCGCCGACCTGGCGGCGACGCTGGAGCGGCAGCGCACCCTGGTGGTGGCGCGCGAACTCACCAAGGTGTTCGAGCAGATCGAGTCCATGCCCCTGGGCGACGCGCCGGCCTGGTTCGCCGCGGACGACAACCGCCGGCGCGGGGAATTCGTGCTGATCGTGTCCGGACCGCCGCCGCGGCGGGGCATCGATGCGGAAGCCGAGCGCGTGCTCGACCTTCTGCTCGACGAACTCCCGGTGAAGCAGGCGGCCAAGCTCGCCGCGGCGATCACCGGCGCGCCGAAGAACGACCTCTACCAACGCGCCCTCGAACTCAAGGCATAATTCGAAATCCCGCTCGTTGGAGCGGAACAGCCGCGAAGCTCGCGCGGCGATCCCTCGACTCGCCAGATGACAGCAAAACTCACGATCACCCGCCCCGACGACTGGCACCTGCACCTGCGCGACGGCGCCGCCCTGAGCGCCGTCATCGCGGACACCGCGCGCCGCTTCGGCCGCGCCATCGTCATGCCCAACCTGAAGCCGCCGGTCGCCACCGTCGAGCAGGCGGGCGAGTACCGTGCGCGCGTCATGGCCGCGCTGCCTCCCGGCAGCCGTTTCCAGCCGTTGATGACGCTGTACCTCACGGACAACACCGCGCCTGCCGAGATCGACAAGGCGGTGACGAGCGGCTTCGTGCATGCCGTGAAGCTCTATCCGGCCGGCGCCACCACCAATTCCCAGGCCGGCGTCACCGACCTCGCGCACTGCCACGAGACGCTTGCCCGCATGGAGTCGCGAGGCCTGCCGCTCCTGGTGCACGGCGAAGTGACGGACCCGGCCGTCGACGTCTTCGACCGCGAGGCGGTGTTCATCGAGCGCATCGCGCGGCCGCTGTTGAAAGAGTTCCCGCGCCTCAAGCTGGTGTTCGAGCACGTCACCACCCGGGAGGGCGTGGAGTTCGTCCGGGCAGCCGGGGCGAACGTGGCGGCCACGATTACCGCGCATCACCTGCTGATGAACCGCAACGCGATTTTTGCCGGCGGCATTCGTCCGCATCATTACTGCCTGCCGGTGCTCAAGCGCGAGATCCATCGCCAGGCGCTGATTGCCGCCGCCACCTCGGGCAGTCCGAAGTTCTTCCTCGGCACCGACTCCGCGCCGCATGCCAGGCGGACCAAGGAGAATGCCTGCGGCTGCGCCGGCTGCTACACGGCGCATGCGGGCATCGAGCTCTACGCCGAGGCCTTCGAGGAGGCCGGCGCGCTCGACAGGCTCGAAGGTTTCGCCTCATTTTACGGTGCGGATTTCTACGGCCTGCCGCGCAACGGCGATCGCATCACGCTGGTCAAGCAGGATTGGGAGGCGCCGCTGACACTGCCGTACGTCGCGGGAGACACGCTGGTGCCGTTGCGCGCCGGCGAGGCCATCAAGTGGAAGCTAGCGGAGGAACAGGCATGACAGTTCGCAAGGCCCCGGCCTGGCTCCTGGCCGGAACGCTCGCGGCGGCGCTGGCCGGCTGCGGCAGCACGGACACCGCTTCGCTCGTCATCGATGGTCCCGACACCGCCCTGACCCTGGAACGCACGCGCGACTTCGCCTGGAGCAGCGATTGGCAGCTGCAGCTGGTGGTGCGCCGCTTCCCGGACTGTCAGCGCCGCCACAACCTGGCATCCACCGCCGCGGCGACGCTGAAGGTGGAATTGTTCTCGCCGGCGCCCGGCGCCTTCATCCTCAAGCAGGGCAAGCGCTGGTATGTAACCGACTTGAAGACCTGCGACCTGCAGGCTTTCAAGGAGCCGCCGCCGGAGCCCGGCACGCCCGTCGGCGCCTTCGTCGAGCGGGATGGCGAACTGCGCTTCGTCAAGGCGCCCGCTGCGCCCGGGACGCCCTCCGTGCCGGGGGCGCCGGTGCCTCAGCAAGCCAGTTCCTAGCGATCGGGTAAAATCCCGCCCGGAAGTTCGCCAGGCAGCCGCTGGGCGCGCAAGCGCCTGGAGGAAAGTCCGGGCCCCGCAGAGCAGGATGCCGGCTAACGGCCGGGCGCCGTGAGGCGACGGAAAGTGCAACAGAAAGATACCGCCGATGGCCCGGACTTTGACGCCGCAAGGCGGCAAAGTCTCAATCCAAAGAGGAGGAAATGCCTCCGAGGACCGGGATCAGGCAAGGGTGAAATGGTGGCGTGTCCCGCGGCCGCGTGAGCGGGCGGGGGGCGCGCCGTGGCCGCGAAAGCGGCCACGAGGTAAGAGCTCACCGCGGACGTGGTAACACGGACGGCACGGCAAACCCCATCCGGGGCAAGGCCAAATAGGGGAGCATTGGCGTGGCTCGCGTCGCTCCCGGGTAGGCTGCTAATGAACTACCGGCGACGTCGCCGAAAGGCGCCGGCGACGGTAGTCGACGAGGCTGGCGGCAACGACAGTCCCAGAGGAATGGCTGCCCACGACAGAACCCGGCTTATCGGCGGACTTCCACCTTCTTCAGTTGATCGCGCGGGGACGGCCGCTCGATCATGGCGGGATCGGCGATGCATACGCGATTGCGCCCCGTCTCTTTCGCGCGGTAGAGGGCACGGTCCGCGGCTGCGGTCAGCCTGACGGCATCGCTGACCTGGCCGGCTTCCACCGTCGCGACGCCCATGCTGACGGTCAGGCCGATGGTCTCCCCGTGGTTGATCGGCGAGACGAAGCGCTGGACTTCTATGCGGCGCCGCGTCAGTTCGGCGACGTCCCGCACCCCCTTGGCCGACGCCCCAATCAACACCATGACGAACTCTTCCCCGCCGTAGCGTGCCGTGAAGTCGCCCGGGCGATGAATCTGCTCCTTGAGGCGCCGGGCGATCTTGACCAGGCATCGATCGCCGAACGGATGCCCGTAGCGGTCGTTGATCTCCTTGAAATGATCGATGTCGACCATGATGAGCGACAGCGGCAGCCGCTGCCGGCGCGCCCGGGCCAGTTCGCTCTGCAGCTGGTTGTTGAAGTAGGCGCGGTTGAAGACGCCGGTGAGGCCGTCCTCCACGGAGGCGCGATATAGAGCCTCGTTGACCCGGGCCAGCAACGGGTACAGCTGATGCACCTCCCATTGCAGCGCGGCCAGCAGGATAACTGCGGAGACCAGGTGCGCCGCGTGCCCCGCATACCACTCGAAAGTCAGGCGGGAACTCGCCGACAGCCACAGGGACATGCCGAGGAATTCGGCGAACATCGCCACGGCCAGCCAGACGAAGAAGACGTTGGTCGGCCGCGCGACAGCCAGCAGCGCAACGATGTTGACGGCCCATAGCACGGCGCCGACCGGGCTGGTGGCCAGCGCCGCATAGCTGCCGCTCTGGATGAGGTCGGGCAGCAGTTCCATGTGCCGCACCGCGAACCAGTTGGCCACGGCGACGGCGATGATGGGGGCGGAGAAGCTGACCAGGACCGCGAAGGGGATGAATTCCTTGGATATCGGGTGGTCGCCGCGCAGCCAATGCGCGATAACGGATGCCAGGATCAGCGTCGGGAAGGCCACATAAGTGAAGACGGCAATCCAAAGCGCGGTCGGCGTGGTGAGGCTGGCAAGGACGTCGCCTGCGAAGGCGCCCGGCGCTGTGGAAACGAGCCACAGCAGGGCGGCGCAGCCCTGCACGCCGAACGCCGAGGCCGCGAGGCCGATCGCGGGCTGGCGGAAGATGAAGAAATGGACGATCAGCAGGTACGCGACCAGGGCATCGACGATGATCGCCGCGACCGATGACGTTTGCACGATATTGGGAATGACGGCGATCGGGACGTCGCCATAGGTCGCGACGGCCACCCCGAGCAGCGCCAATGCGGCCGCGACGGAACCTGCCCACATCCAGACGCCGACCGACGCCCGCGTGGTGACGATACCCACGCTGTTGGGCTGGCGTCCATCTTCGGCATCGGTGCATCCGTTCAATGCATGAGGCATGGCGGCACCGCGTAATGGGACAGTCGAAATCTAGGTCCCGGGTGCCGGACTCGCAACTGTCGGCATTTCACGACGGCGGCATGGCGCCTGGACCGCTCCCACTCGGTCTCTTCTTAATAAAGCACTTTCACTTCCGTTTTTCGTGCGTTGAATATTAAGAAGAATTTTTCGAAGACTTGTATTCGGAATAGTCCGTAAGTCATTGTCACGTCAGGAAAAATCCGGAAATTTCACTTGACCCCTCAAAAAAGATGTCTTAAAGTGGGAGAAGGTGGTGAACGGTGGGAGAAGGCGCTTCTTCCTGCCGCCGAAAATCAAGGGGGAGATCGGGTGTTCCAAGGGGCGACAGCGCTGAATCTCGACGCGAAAGGCCGGATGGCGGTGCCGTCCCGGCATCGCGAAGCGCTCGCCGTCGCCAGTAGCGGCCGCCTGATCCTCACCACGCATCCGCATCGCTGTCTGCTTCTCTATCCGGAGGCGGCCTGGGCGCCGATTCGCGACAAGATCCTGGCGGCCCCCAGCTTCGATCCCCGTTCTGCCGCCGCCAAGCGCGTGCTGGTCGGCAACGCACGCGACGAAGAGATGGACGCCGCCGGCCGTCTGCTGATTGCGCCCGAGCTGCGCGATTACGCCTCGCTGGAAAAGCAGGTATGGCTGGTCGGCATGGGAACCCACTTCGAGATCTGGTCGGATGCGGGCTGGAAACGTCAGCATGAAGCGGCATTCGATGCGCTGTCGGCCAATGAGCCGCCGCCGGGATTCGAGGGAATCTCGCTGTGACGGAGGCTGGCGACGCCCACGTCAGCGTCCTGCTGGCGGAAGCGATCGCGGCGCTGAATATCAGGCAGGACGGGACTTACGTCGATGCCACGTTCGGCCGGGGCGGCCACAGCCGGGAAATCCTGGCGCGGCTGGGGCCGCAGGGACGGCTGGTCGCGCTGGACCGCGACCCCGTCGCCGTGGCTGCGGGTGGTCGGATCGCGGACCCGCGCCTGACGCTGGCGCACGCGGCCTTCGGACGCCTGGGCGAGGTGCTCGATGGGCAGGGGATCGAGAAGGTCGACGGAGTGCTGCTGGATATTGGCGTTTCGTCGCCGCAGCTGGATACGCCCGAGAGGGGCATGAGTTTTCGTTTCGATGCGCCGCTGGACATGCGCATGGACACGACGCAGGGGGAGACCGCGGCGGATTTTCTGGCGCGGGCGGATCAACGTGAAATCGAAAGGGTGGTCAGGGACTATGGCGAAGAACGGTTTGCTCATGCGATTGCAAAGGCGGTTGTTGCTGCTCGGGGCGAATGCCGTATTTCAACCACACGACAGCTTGCCGCGATCGTGGAGAAAGCCGTGCTCACGCGGGAACCGGGCCAGCATCCGGCGACGCGCAGCTTTCAGGCTCTACGGATTCACGTCAATCGGGAGCTTGAGGAGCTGTCGCTAGTCCTGCCCCAGGCCGTCGGGCGGCTGGCCAGCGGAGGCCGCCTCGTCGTCATCAGCTTTCATTCGCTGGAGGATCGCATCGTCAAACGCTTCATGCGCGACGCCTCCCAACCGCCCAAACTGCCGAAGAAGCTGCCGGTCCGCGCGGCGGACTTGCCGCCGCCGAAGCTCAAGCTGGTGGGCAAGCCGATATTTCCCTCGGCCGATGAAGTCGCCATCAACCCGCGTGCGCGCAGCGCCGTGATGCGGGTCGCCGAGGCAGTCTGAGATGCCGCGCATCAACCTCATCCTGCTGCTGGTCGTCGTTCTCTGCGCGCTGTCCACCGTGACCTCGAACCATAGTGCGCGCAAGCTGTTCACGGAGCTCGAGCGGGAACAGAACCGCATGCGGCAACTCGAAGTGGAATGGGGGCAGCTTCAGCTTGAACAGAGCACCTGGGCCGCCCATGCGCGCGTCGCGAAGATCGCCCGCGACCGCCTGGGGATGAAGGCGCCGGCGTCCGGACAGGTCGTGGCGGTCGAGGCGGGCAAATGAAATTCGTGAAGTTCGCCAACAGCCCGGTCCTGTCGCAGGCGATGCCGGCGTGGCGCACGCGCTTCGTGCTGTTCGCGCTGCTCGCGGGATTCGGGGCGCTGGTCGGGCGGTCGCTCTACCTGCAGATATTCCAGAACGATTTCCTGCGGCAGAAGGGCGAGTCGCGCTACGAGCGCACCATCGAGATCACCGCCACGCGCGGCCGCATTACGGATCGCCATGGGGACGTGCTCGCCATTTCGACGCCGGTGAAGTCCATCTGGGCGATTCCCGACGACGCCAAGCTGAGCCCGCACGATGCGCGCCAGTTGGCCCAGTTGCTCGAGATGGACGTGCGGGACCTCAACGCGAAGCTCGCCACCGACCACGATTTCGTTTACCTGAAGCGTCAGCTGCCGCCCGACGTCGCGGAAAAGGTCGCTGCGCTGCGGCTGCCGGGGATTCACGACCAGGTCGAATATCGCCGCTTCTATCCGGCCGGCGACGTCGTCGCCCATATGCTGGGTTTCACTGGCGTCGACGACAAGGGCCAGGAAGGCGTCGAACTGGCGCTCGAAGACCAGTTGGCCGGCAAGGCGGGTTCGCGCCGCGTCATCAAGGACCGCCGCGGCGAGATCGTCGAGGACGTCGAGTCGATCCGCCGTCCGCAGGACGGCAAGGACGTGGTGCTGGCGCTCGACGGCAAGATCCAGTACCTCGCCTACAGCTACCTCAAGCAGGCCATCGCCGAGAATCGCGCCAAGGCGGGATCGGTCGTCGTGCTGGACGCCAAGACCGGCGAGATCCTGGCGCTGATGAACTGGCCGACCTACAACCCCAACAACCGCACGCGCCTGGCCGGCGCCCAGTTGCGCAACCGGGCGTTCACCGACACCTTCGAGCCGGGTTCGACCATGAAGCCGTTCACCGCGGCGCTGGCGCTGGAAAGCGGCCACTACCGCTTCGACACGCAGATCCAGACGGCGCCCGGCCGCTTGTCGATTGGGCCGGCCGTGATCCACGATTCGCACGCGCACGGCGTGCTGACGCTGGCGCAGGTGATCCAGAAGTCGTCCAACGTTGGCATCTCGAAGATCGCGCTGTCGCTGCCGACGCTCGACCTGTGGACCATGTACGACAAGCTGGGCTTCGGCAGCCCGCTGCATCTCGGCTTTCCCGGCGAAGTCGGCGGCCGCTTGCGTCCCGCCAAGAGCTGGCAGCCGATCGAACAGGCCACCATGTCCTACGGCCATGGCATTTCGGTCACGCTGATCCAGCTGGCGCGCGCCTACCTGGCCTTCGCGCGCGACGGCGACCTGCTGCCGCTGTCGCTCACGCGCGTCGATGTGCCGCCGCTGGCAGGCAAATCGGTCTTTTCCGCCGAGACGGCGCATCAGGTGCGGGCCATGCTGGAAATGGTGGTGCAGCCGGGGGGAACCGCCCCGAAGGCGCAGATTCCCGGCTATCGCGTGGCCGGCAAGACCGGCACGGCGCACAAGATCGAGGGCGGCGTCTATGCCGAGAAGTACGTTGCCTCCTTCGTCGGCTTCGCACCGGCATCGGATCCGCGCCTGGTCGTCGCCGTGATGATCGACGAGCCGACGGGCAAGGCGTACTACGGCGGGGACGTCGCCGCGCCGGTTTTCGCCCAGGTGATGGCGGGCGCCCTGCGCACCCTCGGCGTGCCGCCCGACGCGCCCTTGAAGCCGCTGATGGTGGTCGATACCCCGGCCGCAAAGGAAGAGATGTGAGCGCCGCCGATCTCCTCGCCGGGTTGGAGCGCCAGGGCGTCGCGGTGGCGCGCCTGTGCACCGACTCGCGCGCAGTCGAGCCGGGTGATGTCTTCCTCGCGCTGAAGGGTTATCGCGGCGATGGCCGCGACTTCATCGGCCAGGCCGTGGCGCGCGGTGCCGCCGCCATCGTCTACGAGGCGGGTGAGGTCGCGCCGATTCCGGTGCCGCACGTCGCGGCCGAGAAGCTCGACCGCCTTGCCGGCGAGCTTGCGCATCTCGTCTACGGGAGGCCTTCGGAGCGCCTCTGGCTGGCCGGCGTGACCGGCACAAACGGCAAGACCTCGATCTCGCAATGGATCGCCCAGGCGATGTGCGGCCTGGGCCGCAAGTGCGGCGTCATCGGGACGCTGGGCAGCGGTTTTCCCGGCGAACTGACGCCGGCGATCAATACCACGCCGGACGCCGTCTCGCTCCACCGCCTGCTGGCGCAATTCCTCCAGCAGGGAGCGGCGGCCTGCGCAATGGAAGTGTCATCGATCGGGCTGGACCAGGGGCGGGTCAACGGCGCGCAGTTCGACGTCGCCATCTTCACCAATCTCACGCGCGACCATCTGGACTACCACGGCGACATCGACGCCTATGGCGAGGCCAAGGAGCGGCTGTTCAGTCTGCCCGGGCTGGAAGCCGCGGTCGTCAACCTCGACGACCCCTTCGGCGAGCGCCTCGCCGAGCAGCTCAGCGGTCGCGTCCGCACCATCGGCTACACCCTGGCCGGACGCCGCGGCGCTGCCGAGGTCCTGGCCGCCGAGCACCTGGAGATGACAGCGACGGGCATGGCGTTCAAGGTCGACGGCGTCACCGTGGAAGCGCCGCTGGTCGGCCGCTTCAACGCTTCCAACCTCCTGGCCGTCATCGGCGCGTTGCTGGTCGCGGGAGCGCCCTTCGGTGACATCGCCGGCATCCTGCGCGGCATCGCGCCGCCGGCCGGCCGCATGCAGACGGTCGGCGGCGTTGGCCAACCGCTGGTGGTGATCGACTACGCCCATACGCCGGACGCCCTCGAGCAGGCGCTGCGAGCCCTGCATGGGACGGCGCGGTCGCGCGGCGGCCGCCTGATCTGCGTATTCGGATGCGGCGGCGATCGCGACACCGGCAAGCGGCCGCTGATGGGCGAGGTTGCCGAGAGCCTGGCCGACTTGGTCGTGCTGACGAACGACAATCCGCGCGGCGAGGACCCGCTGGCGATCCTCGCGGCGATCCACGCCGGAATGAAGGAGCATCCGGTCGTCGAGCCGGATCGCGCCAAGGCGATCCGCAATGCGGTGAAGGCCGCCGCGCCGGGAGACGTCATCCTGCTCGCCGGCAAGGGGCACGAGCCCTACCAGGAGATCGCGGGGGTGCGCCATCCGTTCTCGGACCTGGCCGTGGCGCAGGCCGTGCTGGGAGAAGATTCATGATGCCGCTTGCGGAAGCCGCCCGGGTGCTGGACGGCAAGCTGACCGGGCCGGACGCGACCTTCGAGGCGGTCGGCACCGACTCGCGCTCCCTGGTGCCCGGCCAGTTGTTCGTCGCCCTGCGCGGGGACAAGTTCGACGGCCACGACTATGTCGCGGACGTGCTTGCCAGAGGCGCCGCGGGCGCGCTGGTGAATGCCGACTGGGCCGCCGAGCACGGCGCGGGACTGCCGCTCGTTGCCGTCGAGGACACGCGCGCGGCGCTCGGCCGCCTGGCCGCCGCCTGGCGCCGCCGCTTCGCGATTCCGGTGATCGGCGTGACGGGCAGCAACGGCAAGACGACCGTCAAGGAGATGATCGCCGCCATCCTCGCCGCCGAGCACGGCGCCGACCGTCGCCTGGCGACGTCGGGCAACTTCAACAACGATATCGGCCTGCCGCTGACGCTGCTGCGCCTGCGCGCCGAACATCGCGCCGCGGTGATCGAGATCGGCATGAATCATCCCGGCGAAACCTCGCAGCTTGCGGCGATCTGTTCCCCGACCGTGGCCCTCGTCAACAACGCCCAGCGCGAGCACCAGGAGTTCATGAAGTCGGTTGCCGCGGTGGCCGAGGAGCACGGCGCCGTGATTGCCGGGCTGGCTGCCGACGGAGCGGCGGTAATCAACGCCGACGACGAGTTCGCCGACTATTGGCGCAGGCTCGCCGGCGCGCGCGCCGTCTGGGACTTCGGCTTCGACTTCCCGGCGGCGGTGACCGCGGGCTGCCGCGTCGAGCCGGACGGGCTGAGCCTCGACATGGCGACGCCTGCGGGACGGACAGGGGTGCGCCTGGCGGTCATCGGCCTCCACAACGCCCGCAACGCCCTGGCTGCGACGGCCGCCTCGCTGGCTGCAGGGGCCAGTCTCGATGCCGTTCGGCGCGGCCTCGAGTCGTTCCGCCCGGTCAAGGGGCGGCTGCAACTGAAGGCGGGCATCGGCGGTGCCGCCATCATCGACGACACGTACAATGCGAACCCCGATTCGGTCGGCGCGGCGATCGACGTGCTGGCCTCCTTCCCCGGGCGGCGCATCCTGGTGCTCGGCGACATGGGCGAGGTCGGCGACAAGGCCGGCCAATACCACGACGAGGTCGGCGGCCGCGCCAAGAGCATGGGCCTCGAACGCCTGCTGGCGCTCGGGGACCATGCCGCGGCCGCGGCGCACAACTTTGGCGAGGGCGCCGCGCATTTCGGCCGCATCGAGGAACTGATCGAGGCCCTGCGTCCCGAGCTCCACGAAGGCGTCACCGTGCTGGTGAAAGGCTCGCGCTTCATGCGCATGGAGCGGGTGGTGCAGGCCGTCACCGAACAAGAGGAACACTGAAATGCTGCTGGAACTCGCGCAATGGTTGGCCAAGGACATCCGCGCCTTCAACGTCTTCAACTACATCACGCTGCGCGCGGTGCTCGCGACCATGACGGCGCTGACCATCTCCTTCGTCGCCGGCCCGGCCTTCATCCGCTGGCTGACGCTGAAGAAGATCGGCCAGTCGGTGCGCACCGACGGCCCGCAGACCCACCTCACCAAGTCCGGCACGCCGACCATGGGCGGCGGCCTGATCCTGATCTCCCTCGGCGTCTCGACGCTGCTGTGGGCCGACCTCGAGAACCGTTTCGTCTGGATCATCCTGATCGTGACCTTCGGCTACGGGGCGGTAGGCTGGGTCGACGACTGGCGCAAAGTCGTCTATCGCAATCCCGACGGCCTCTCCGCGCGCGCAAAATTCTTCTGGCAGTCGCTGATCGGCTTCGTCGCGGCGATCTACATCGCCTTCTCCATCTCGGCGCCCAACAACGAGAAGGTCGTCCAGCTGTTCTTCCAGTGGGTGGCGAGCGGATTCACCCTGGAGCTGCCGGCGAAGGCCGACCTGATCGTGCCCTTCTTCAAGAGCGTCTCCTATCCGGTGGGCATGTTCGGCTTCATCGTGCTGACCTACCTGGTCATCGTCGGCACCAGCAACGCGGTCAATCTGACGGACGGCCTCGATGGACTGGCGATCATGCCGACGGTGCTGATCGGCGCGGCCCTGGGCATCTTCGCCTACGTCGCCGGCAATGCCGTCTATTCGAAGTACCTGCTGCTGCCGTACATCCCGGGTGCCGGCGAGTTGACGGTGTTCTGCGGGGCCATGGCCGGTGCGGGCCTCGGCTTCCTGTGGTTCAACGCCTATCCGGCGGAGGTCTTCATGGGCGACGTCGGCGCGCTGTCGCTCGGTGCGGCCCTCGGCGCGGTGGCCGTCGTGGCGCGTCAGGAAATCGTGCTGTTCATCATGGGCGGAGTGTTCGTCGCCGAAACGCTGTCGGTGATGCTGCAGGTCAGTTGGTTCAAGTACACCAAGAAGCGCTACGGACAGGGCCGGCGCATCCTGCGCATGGCGCCGCTGCATCACCATTTCGAACAGTCCGGCTGGAAGGAGACCCAGGTCGTGGTGCGCTTCTGGATCATCACCATCCTGCTGGTGCTGTTCGGCCTCTCGACGTTGAAGATTCGATGATGGAACTCGCGGGCAAGCACGTACTGGTTCTCGGCCTCGGCGAATCCGGGCTCGCCATGGCGAAGTGGTGCGCGCGCCGCGGCGCGCGCGTGCGCGTCGCCGACACCCGCGCCGAACCGCCGGCCAAGGCCGAACTGGTTCGCGGCACGCCGCAGGCCGAATTCGTGCCCGGCGAATTCGACAAGAAGCTGCTCGAAGGCATCGACCTGGTGGCGCTGTCGCCGGGCCTGTCGGCCGGCATGCTGGTGTTGATCCACGCGCGTGCGCAGGGCATCCCGGTGGTCGGCGAGATCGAATTGTTCGCCTGGGCGCTGCGCGAACTCGACCAGCGCGGGGCGGGGCCGCAGCGCGCGCGGGTGCTCGCCATTACCGGCACCAACGGCAAGACGACGACGACGTCGCTGACCGGGCATCTTTGCCGCGCGGCGGGCCTGGTCGCGGGCGTGGCGGGCAACATCTCCCCGGCGGCGCTGACCGCGCTGATGGCCTGCCTGGACGCCGGCAAACTCCCCCAGGTCTGGGTGCTGGAGCTCTCCAGCTTCCAGCTCGAGACCCTCGAATCCCTCGACGCCGACGCGGCTGCGGTGCTCAACGTCACGGACGACCATCTGGATCGCTACATCGACCTCGACGAGTACGCCGCGGCCAAGGCGCGCATCTTCCTGACCAGCGGCGAGACGCCCGGCGTGCAGGTGCTCAACCGGCAGGACCTCCGCGTCCGCCGCATGGCGTTGCCCGGCCGGCCCCTTGTCACCTTTGGCCTCGACGCGCCCGACGATGCGCGCGACTTCGGCCTGCGCGACAATCGCGGCGAGCCGTGGATCGTACGCGGCGACAGCTTCCTGCTGCCGGTCTCCGAACTGCCGATCGCCGGGCTGCACAATGCCGCCAACGCCATGGCGGCACTAGCGCTGTGCGCGGCGATCGACCTGGCGCCCGTGTCGCTGCTGCCGTCCTTGCGGCAGTTTCCCGGCCTGCCGCACCGCGTCGAGAAGATCGCCGAGTTCGGCGGCGTGAGTTGGTACGACGATTCCAAAGGGACCAATGTCGGCGCGACCGAGGCCGCCTTGCAGGGCCTCGGCCGCAAGGTTGTGGTCATCCTGGGAGGCGACGGCAAGGGACAGGATTTCTCGCCGTTGAAGCAGGCCGTGGCAAGGCATGCCCGTGCTGCCATCCTGATCGGCCGTGATGGCCCGCGCATCGGGGAAGCCATCGCCGGATGCGGCGTGCCGGTGTTCGCCGCCGGCAGCCTCGACCAGGCGGTCGAGCGGGCTGCCGAACTCGCCCAACCCGGCGACGCCGTGCTGTTGTCGCCGGCCTGTGCGAGCTTCGACATGTTCCGCAACTACGAGCACCGCGCGCAGGTGTTCGCAGAAGCGGTGCGGCGGCTGTCGGCGGAGAAGCCGGCGTGAGCGCGGCAGTGTTCTCCTCGGTGCGCCGCAATTCCGCGGCGATCGCGCCGCCCGAGCAGGTCGATCCCTGGCTGCTGTGGCCGGCGCTCGGCCTGCT